>CAYQPP010000035.1:0-16189 GCA_964419235.1 uncultured Bacteroidales bacterium | reverse complement strand
TGTTGTTATTAACAATGGCATATCGAACGGTAATTTCAAGGGGTTTTGGAATAAATTTGATTATCTCGTTAAAAAAATACCCTGCCATTGCATAGCCACCATATATTTGCGATTTTTTAGATAATGCTTTATCATCAATGGTTTTTAAATGGTTTTCGTTTGAAAACGAGAAACCCCTATATTTAAGCATAACCTCAATGTTGTATTGGTTTATAAGGTACTGCTGTTTTTCGCCTATTTGATAACCCGGCAAACTACCACCCCCATCGCTTGAAAAACTTGTAAATGCACTTTGGTTTATTGCATAAGCAAAAGCAATAAACCCTTCAGGTTTTTGGGCCTTGCTTAAATCAGAATATGACATTTTCATAATTTTTCTTGAAAAATTCCACTGATAACGCGCAAACAAAAGGTATTTTCCGTTATTGTTTTGTGCCATTATACCATTACCATTAAAAATGCCAATATTGTATGAGCTACTCCCTAATTTTCCATTAAACAGGTCGCCTTTTATTAAAACTCCCATTTGACGGTCGAGAGTAAAATAGCGATTTGATATTGATCGTTCAACAAATTGTTGTTTGCCCGATGAGATAAAACGCTCGGTATTATACTTAATTTTCCATTGGCCTAATTTTAATTGGAATGCCCTGTTTTTTGATAGGGTAAACTCCCAATTAAGCAAAGTTGTTGATGGGAAATCATACTCAAGGTAATAGTTTAAAAAAGGGCTGTAAGCATAACCCCCAACCTTTAACCTCGCCCTTTGTATATTAAAAGAGCTGTTTAAATTATCCTCTTCGCCTATATAAAAATCGGGGATTTTAGAATTTAACTCGCCCCTAAATTGAAAACGCCATTGTACCTGCATTAAGAATTTCTTATGATAACCCATTTCCCATCCTTTGTTGCCATATGAAAAACTTATTTTTGAATCTGATGAATCTGCCTTTACATAAGAGTTTAATTGGTGGGCTGTAATAGTGTCGTTTTGTGAGTAAAGCAATGAAACAAAACAAAATAAAAACGCAATAGTTAAATTGAGAGGTTTCGGAGAAAAAAGTTTGGAAACACTCAATTTAAGAGATGACAAATTCTGTTTTATTATGCTTTTTTGCATACTTATATTATTTGCAAAAGATAGCCATATAAGTTAAAAATCAAAATAATAAGCAGGGGTATATTTATATTGGTTTGATATATTTATTACCAATTGAACCATCGGTATGCCTGCCCACATCCAGTTTTTTGTATCATTTTCAACACCCACAAAGTAACTGAAATTCAATATGTGCTTTTCATCAAAAATATAAGAGATGCCCGGACCAACCCTTATATATTGAAAACCGTTCCATTCAGGCCACCAACGGTAAATAAATCCGGCAACAAGGGTTGATACCACTTTATCGTTTAAGCGGTGGTTTAAAAATATGACTTCGCGGGCGGCATTGCCAATACCACCTGAATTATCAATATCCATTTGCCATTTTACTTGATTGACAAGCTGTATTTCGGAGGTTGTTTTTTTTAACAAAACACCTATCCCCGGCCTAATTTCAAACTTATCGGGTTTTATGGTAAACCTAAAGTCGGGTACAATTTCAATGTTTTCAGATAATAAATAGTTTGACACAAACTCAAAATACCAATTGTCCAAACTCTGAAAATTGTTCTCTAAGCGTGTCTGCAACTCCCCCGAATACTTCCACTTATTGTTTCCGAAAGCAACTTTATTGCCAAGATAAATTTGATTATCCCATGTAGGCGGATTTTGGGCTTGTGTGTAAATAAAGTTTACAACAATTGTAATTGCAACAAATACTATTTTCTTAAAAACGCTATTCATAAACCAATGCTATAAATTTGCTCAATGTTTAACCCTGTGTTTTGTGGGTTTATTTTTCTATTTTTATTATTTTACCCCTCTATCAATCAGTAATTACTGATTGATATCTCCTCTGAAAATCAGGGGAAAATATATGGAACTTCGAGGCAAAACCTCGAGGAATTTTTTAATTAAAGTTGGAAAATAGAGCTATAAAGGGTAAATGTTTTTCCAATCCCTTTTCATATCAATAACCAACCAACTGTTTTTGCCGGCTTCGGTAAGCCCTAAATCCAATCTTCCTATACGCGACTCCCTATCATAAGCCCACTCGCGAATTGAATCGGTATGATGAATAAAAACAGGTAGGCTTAAACTATTGTTGGCGCTACACCATTCAAGCATTTGTAAATCTCCGTCAGAATTTCCAAACGATATTGTTGGCTTTTTCCCAATAATTTGATGTATTGCCATTGGTTTGTTTTCAGCATCATTTATAAATAACAAATCCTGTGTTTTTTTTAGAACCGGTTTGCCGTCTGTTTTTTCATATTTAAGCATTGCTACCGAACCAATAACATTTTCGCGCGGAATACCGTAAACTTCCTCTGCCCATGCCCTAATAAAATCAATTTCGCCATTTGAAACAATGTAAACTTTAAAATTATTGTGTTGTAGATATTTAACAAATTCAAGCATTGGAAGATAAACCATTTTACTAAACAATTTACCGGTAACCGGATGCTTGGCTATTTTTATCCAATTATGCACGGCTGCTTCAAATTCATCGGTAGTCATCTCGCTTTGTGCAATTGTCATTAATTTTGCAATACCTTTTACCCCGTATTTTTTTCTTAATGTTTCAAGGTCATGCTTAATTGCAATTTGAATAAGCTTGTTTTTTCCCCAATCAGGATTATCAGGGGCCAATTGTTTTATTCTGTCTAAAACAAATTCTATCTGAAAATATGTTGGTTGTTCTGCCCATAAAGTGCCGTCGCCATCAAAGGTTGCTATCCTGTTTTCAGGAATAACGTAGCTTGAACTGTTTTTTAAAGATGTTTTTTCCACAAAAGCTGTCAATGCCTTTTTTGTTTTTGTGTTATTCCATGATGGCAAAGGGTCGGTAGGTTTTTTTACCTGTTTTTTATCTATTATGACAACTTTTTTCTTTTTTACCGTAACCGTACTATCACTCTTTTTTATTTCGCCTTTTCTGTCTGCTTTTTTTTGGGTATTCTCAATACAACTGCTAAATAATAAAAACAGTATTAAACTAATTATTATTTTATTTGTGTTTATGAGCTCGGTTCTCATTTAATAATGCCCTTAAGTGTTATGTTTACATCAAATTTTTAATATCTTCCCTTTCAAACAGGGTTTTCCACGAAGCGTCATTTTTGTATATGTTATAATCTTTAAAACCTAACTCTTGAGCTTTTTTAAAGTTCTGTTTCATCGCTTCAACATCGTTTAAAAGCATATAGTAGCGGGCATACATTAAATACACATCGGGGTTGTCGGCATCAACCAGTTCGTATATTTTAAGTTTTTTAACGGCATTGTCTAAACGTGCATCGTCTAAATCGGTTTTTGTTAACATAAAGCTTACCATGCTTAAATAATTTAACAGGCGTTTGGTTACCAAAACAACCTCTCTGTTATTTTGGTTTATCGACTCATTAAAGCTGGCAATCTCGGTATTCCACCACTCTAAATCGCGCAATTCGATAGCACGTATAAATTCCGACCTAAGTTGCACCTCTTTTCTGATAAGTTGTTGGCGTTTTTTTGCATTGGTAATAAACAGATTGCTGTTTTCAACCGCATAGATTTGTTTACTAATCTCTTTTATATTTTTAAGCCCGTAAAACCAACGCATTGTCTGTCTTAAATAAACATTCTCTTTTATAGGGTTGCCGTTTTTACTAAACAGCACAATGCTGTCGTTCATTTTTTGCCAAACACCATCTAACCATTTTTCATCTTTTTGCGTCCTTTTTAATTTTATGGCATAAATATTAAAACCTATCAGCCCCATTTCAAAGCTGGCGACAGGAGGCCACTTATGACCGCCATCGAAAATTACCGAGGTGTAGTCAAACCCTTCTTGGTCGAATGCCGAAAAGGTTTGGTGGGCTTCTAAAAAGTTAAAATCTTCATTGCCCACAATACCCGCATAATAATAATTTGGTTTATAATTATTTACTAACGGCAAGTTTCCACCGCAGGCTATTACACCAATAATTTCGGGCATTTGCTGCGTAAAAACAGTTGCAAGTTTTGCCCCACCCGAAAAACCCGCAGTAAATAAGCGTTTTTCGTCAATTACAAAGCGGTGCTTAACCTCATGTATAAGTTTTGTAAATATGTTATGTGTAAAACTTGCCGGTTGCCCGTTTTTTATATTGTTGCTGGCAATAAAGATATACCCGTATTTATTTGCCAACGATGCATATTTTTCAATCGGTGTTTTGCCGTCGGCATGTGGGTCAAAAAATAAAACCACCGGTAATTTGGCGATGCCATTGTAGGCTTTTGGCAAGTAAAAGCAATAATTAATTGTTGAATCATTAATGCCTGTTTGGTTATCGGCAATTGTTTCGGTTAATACTGTTTTGCCTGTTTTATCGGTTATGTTTTTTTCTTTTTGTTGACACGATACCAAAAAGGCAAATACAATAATTGGTATTAACAGCCCATTTTTAATAATTTTTGTTTTTAAAATCATAGTATAAAGTAGTAAAATTAGAGTTATCAATCAAGCAAACTCATATGCATAATATTGCGATTAATGATATTTCATATAAACGTTACGGATTGCAAGTTACAGGTTTAACTCGCAATTTACAACCTGTAGTTTTATCAAAAATTTTGTTAAAGATACCTAACCCTCACAATATATGAATATTAAATTAACTGATTTGCAATAAATTTGTTTTCTAAATTAAATATCTGTTTGCATAAAACTAATATTAACCTTGTTAAATACCAATCCCTTTAATCAGTTTATGCAAATCTAATGCATATAGGTCTGTCATTCCCGAAATAAAATCGAGCACCGACCTTATTTTTGAATAGCAACCGGTATGGTTCTCTTTATATTGCAAAGGCAACAATGAGAGCAGTTTTTTTGAATATCCTGTTTTTTCGTCAAGCTGTGCGGTAATATAATTGTCTAACAGAGTGTTTAAAACGTTATAACCCGTAATTTCGATTTCAATAACCGAGCGGTGGTTATAAATTTTATGCCAAGCTGTTTCGGCACATTGCTCCATCGCTTTTTTCGATGTTTCGGGCAGGTAGTCAACCATTACGCCTTTAAACATGCCCGATAGCAATAACCCTTCGTTTTCGATAAAAATTGCTGATACCTGAGCTACCAGATGGTTAATAACCGATGCGCGCAAAAATGCAATCTGCTCGTTTTTGTCGGTTACCTCTTTAACCACCTCGTTTTTTTTGTTTAAAAAAGCAGCATCGGCAACAGGGTCAAAAAACGACATTAAAAGGGCGGTAGTCTCATCGGTTGAAAGTATCCCCAATTTGTGAGCATCTTCAATATCCATTATTTGATATGAAATATCGTCGGCGGCCTCAACCAAGTAAACCAAGGGGTGCCTGCAATAGTTTCCTTCGGCATCTTTTATCAGTCCTGTTTCGGTGGCTATTGATTTAAAAGTGTTTGCCTCGGGGACAAAATACCCGTATTTATTTTTTTTTGTCTTTTTTTCAGAACTAAACGGGTACTTAACAAGACTTGCCAAAGTTGCATGGGTTAAAACAAAACCACCATACCGCCTTCCGTTAAATGAGTGTGTTAGCAGGCGTAAAGCGTTTGCATTACCTTCAAAATGAATTAAATCGTTCCATTGCGCCGGTGTCATCTTGTTTTTGTATTGTTGCCCTTTGCCGCTAAAAAAATAGTCTGATATGGCTTTTTCGCCGGCGTGCCCAAAAGGGGGGTTTCCCAAATCGTGTGCTAAACTGGCGGCACTTACAATGGTATCGATATCAGATAGATATGGTGTGTTTGGATATTTTTTCTTTAATAAAGCTGCAACTCGGTTTCCGAGTGAGCGCCCAACGCTTGCCACTTCAAGGCTGTGGGTTAAGCGGTTGTGCACAAAAACACTTCCCGGCAAGGGAAAAACCTGTGTTTTGTTTTGCAGCCGCCTAAATGGCGATGAAAATATAATACGATCGTAATCGCGTTGAAATTCAGAACGCATTGATTCGGCAGATAGTGGTGCGGCACTCTCTTTTCCAAACCGTTTGGGAGAAGTAAGCTTTTCCCATTGCATTACCTTGTTATTGTTTGATTTTTCGATTGTTTATTGGTGTTTAAATAAATTTATTTTATGCCGACAATTATAACTCTTTTTTTAATGTTTTTCTGTAAAGCAGTATTATCATAAACATACCCGACGTAATGGCCGAATCGGCAATATTAAATACAGGACGGAAAAAAACAAACTGTTCTGAAGGGTTGATTGGCGACCATGATGGCCAATGAGCATTAATAATCGGAAAGTATAGCATGTCAACCACACGACCTTGTAAAAAGTGCGAATATCCACCGGCCTCGGGCATAAACTGAGCCACCTGATAATAGCTATGGTCAAAAATAAGTCCATAAAGGGTGCTATCGATTATGTTTCCGGTGGCGCCGGCAAATATTAATGCCACTGCTATTAAAAAACCAACCGGTACCTCCTTTTTTACTATTCGTGATATGTAAATCCCTATAAAAGTAACTGCCACTATTCTAAAGATGCTCAAAAAATATTTCCCTATTTTTCCGGCAAACTCCATCCCAAAGGCCATGCCGTTGTTTTCGGTAAAGTGCAAAATAAACCAGTTTCCAATAATATGGTGCTCTTCTCCAATCATCATGGTGGTTTTAATCCATATTTTTAGTGCTTGATCGGTAAAAATAACCAACAAGATAACGAGTATTGATAAACGGCCTTTTGACATTTTATGGTGTTTTAAAAATTGAAAAAGAGGAAATCATTTAAGTTTTCCTCTTTTTAAACGTATAATTAATACTATTATTTTTGATTTCTTTTTGCATCAATACTCAAAGTGGCATGGGGCACAGCTCGCAAACGCTCTTTTGAGATTAATTTTCCTGTCTCGCGGCAAATACCGTAAGTTTTATTTTCGATACGTATTAAGGCTCCTTTAAGATGCTGTATAAATTTATGCTGGCGTTGTGCCAATTTTCCTGTCTCTTCACGCGACAATACCATAGCTCCCTCTTCTAACACCTTAAATGTTGGCGAGGTGTCTAATGTATCGTTTCCATCAGTATGCGACAATGAACTTTTTAGAGTATCGTAATCGCGTTGAGCTTTTTCAAGTTTTTCAGTAATCAATTGCTTGAATTCTTCCAGCTCTTCATCTAAATATCTAGTTTTTTCTTCTGCCATAGCTGTATTTTTTAAGGAGTGCCTAAAATAATAAAATTTACTTATTTTGAGGTTGCTACTCTTATTATATTTACAAAATATTTATTAACAATTATAACTTATTTACTTGGATTAAAGTAGTTATATCATCATCAATTTCTACGTGCTTTGCACTATTTTGTTCCAATTCGTCAACCAATTCAATGCTTTGAGCCAGCGTTTGTATGCTAATATATTCAGTATGTGTTTTTATTGCCTTAATAATTGCTTCATGCTTAACTATTTGTATGTTGATTTTATCGGTAACCTCAAATCCACTCTCTTTTCTTATGTTTTGAATCCTATTGATGAATTCGCGCGCAATACCTTCGTCTTTCAGCTCGTCGGTTACGGTAATATCAAGGGCTACCGTTAATGTGCCTTCGTTTGCCACAAGCCAGCCGGGTATATCTTCCGATAAAATTTCGACATCTTCGGTTGTAAGTATAACTTTTTGCTCGTCAATTAAAACCTCAAATTGGTTGTCGCGCTCAATGGCAGCAATATCGTTTTGTGTCATTTTGTTTACCGATGCTGCAATTTGCTTCATTATTTTACCATATTTTGGTCCTAATACTTTAAAGTTAGGCTTTATTTTTTTTACCAAAACACCGGCTGTATCATCTAAATATTCAATGTCTTTAATGTTTACTTCCGACATTATTATCTCTTTTACATCGTCGATTTGGCGTGCCGTTTTTTCATTAAGCAGCGGTATCATTATTTTGTTTAACGGTTGGCGTACTTTCAAACTCACTTTTCGGCGTAAGCCAAGCACCATCGACGAAATACGCTGGGCTAAGTTCATGCGCTCTTCTAAATCGGCATCAATAAGGGCGTTGTTTTCAACCGGAAAAGTAGTTAAATGAACACTTAAACCTTTATTGCGTCCGGTAGCGTTGCTTAAATCTTTAAAAAGCCTGTCGGTGTAAAATGGGGCAATTGGGCATGCCAAAACCGCAACGGTTTCTAAACAGGTATAAAGGGTTTGGTAGGCCGCTATTTTATCGTTGTCGTATTTGCCGCCCCAAAAACGTTTTCTGTTAAGCCGCACATACCAGTTGCTTAAATTATCCATCACAAAATTCTGGATGGCACGTCCGGCACGGGTTGGCTCATAGCTTTCATATGCATCTTTAACCTCTTTTATTAACGAGTTCAGTAATGAGATAATCCACTTGTCAATTTCGGGGCGTTCGTTTACCGGTATCTCGGTTTCGGAATATTTAAAGCCGTCAACGTTGGCATAAAGAGCAAAAAAGCCATAGGTATTATACAAAGTGCCAAAAAATTTGCGCTTAACTTCGTCAACGCCCGAAATGTCAAACTTTAAGTTGTCCCAAGGTTGTGCGTTGGTTATCATGTACCATCGCAATGGGTCGGAACCCTGTTTTTCGATGGTGCTAAACGGGTCAACGGCATTGCCGAGGCGTTTGCTCATTTTAGCTCCGGTTTTGTCAAGAACCAGTCCGTTTGAGATAATGTTTTTGAAAGCAACGTTATCCGATATCATTGTTGATATGGCATGCAAGGTAAAAAACCACCCGCGTGTTTGGTCAACGCCTTCGGCAATAAAATCGGCAGGGTATAACTGCTCAAAATCTTTTTCGTTTTCAAAAGGCCAATGCCATTGAGCATAAGGCATTGCTCCCGAATCGAACCAAACGTCGATAAGGTCTTTTTCGCGGAACATTTTTTGCCCTTTTTTTGATACAAGTACAATATTATCGACATATGGACGATGCAAATCAATTTTTTCGTAGTTCTCTTTAGTTAATTTGCCAACCTCAAAATCTTTATACGGGTTTTTGTCCATAAAACCGGCATCAATTGCTTTGTTTATCTCATCAATCAATTCGGTGGTTGAACCGATACAAATTTGCTCGGTGCCATCTTCGGTAACCCAAATTGGTAATGGTGTTCCCCAATATCGTGAACGGCTTAGGTTCCAATCAACCAAGTTTTCAAGCCATTTACCAAAACGCCCTTCACCTGTACTTTTGGGTTTCCAGTTTATGGTTTTGTTTAGCTCTATCATACGCTCTTTAACGGCTGTGGTTTTAATAAACCAACTGTCAAGCGGATAGTAGAGTATTGGTTTGTCGGTTCGCCAGCAGTGCGGATAGTTGTGTGTATGCTTTTCGACCTTAAATGCCTTGTTCTCCTTTTTAAGCATTACCGCAATATCAACGTCAAGCGATTCGGTGTTTTCGGGTTTTTCGGTATCATAGTCGTTTTTTACAAACCTTCCGGCAAATTCGGCATAGGCTTGTGTATTTACATATTCAGATACAAAATCATTATCTAAATCATCAATGTTGTAAAATTTTCCGGTAAGGTCAACCATAGGGCGGCGTGCACCCTCTTTATCGATTAAAATCAACGGGGCAATTCCTGAGGTTTTTGCTACCCTGTCGTCGTCGGCACCAAAAGTTGGGGCAATATGTACAATACCCGTACCGTCTTCGGTTGTAACAAAATCGCCAGATATTACGCGAAAAGCATCGCCCATAGGCTTAACCCAAGGTATAAGCTGTTGGTATGTTACGCCTACAAGGTCGGCACCTTTGTATTCGGCAACTATTTCAAAAGGTATTTTTTTATCGCCTTGTTTATAATCTTCAAGCTTAAGCTCGCTGTTATTAGAGTTAAAATAGTTGTTTTGTAAATCTTTTGCAATAACTACCGAAATAGGCTTTCCGGTGTATGGGTTAAACGATTTTACCTTAACGTAGCTAATTTTTGAGCCAACCGCCAATGCTGTGTTCGACGGCAAAGTCCATGGTGTGGTTGTCCAAGCCATAATTGAGACTTGTTCGTCTCCATCAAAAAGGAACTCGCTTTTATTATTGCGAATTACATAAAACTGTACTGTGGCTGTGGTATCTTTAACATCGCGATAGCAGCCGGGCTGGTTTAGCTCGTGTGTTGAAAGCCCTGTTCCGGCAGCCGGCGAATAGGGCTGTATGGTATAGCCCTTGTACATAAGTCCTTTATCGTATATTTTTTTCAGCAGTTGCCACAAAGTTTCGATATACCGGCTGTCGTAAGTAATGTATGGGTCGTCCATATTAACCCAATAGCCCATTTTGTGTGTAAGGTCTTCCCATATATCGGTATATTTCATTACCTCTTTACGGCAGGCGCTATTGTATTGGTCAACTGTAATTTTTTTGCCGATGTCTTCTTTTGTAATGCCCAGCATTTTTTCTACGCCGAGTTCAACAGGCAAGCCGTGGGTATCCCATCCGGCTTTGCGCTTTACCAAATACCCTTGTAAAGTTTTGTACCTGCAAAAAATGTCTTTAATTGCACGCGCCATAACATGGTGAATACCCGGTTGCCCATTGGCTGACGGTGGTCCTTCAAAAAAAACAAAGGTCTCTTTTCCGGTTCGCGTACTCATACTTTTATGAAAAGTATCATCCTCTGCCCACTCTTTTAATACATCTTTGTTAATCTGCGACAGGTCAAGTTGCTTATATTCAGTAAATTTGCTGCTCATTATACTATTATTTATATATTCAGAATTTGAACCCACAAATATAGAGTTTGAGTTTTGAAAAACAAACAAGAAATTGCAGCAATATGCAAGAATATCATATAATTAGTGTTCGTGCATAAACTAACAACGTGTACCGTGGGTTTCAATGGGCAACTACAATTTATAAAAATTTACATGCAACCATCTATCATATATTAAATATTTGGAATTGCCCACATAAATATGACATGAAATATAATTTTATAGAAATTATAACTATATGGGCAATTCCATAAATATTATTGATACAAAAATAAAACAAGGTGCATCAATCAAGATAAAAAGTGTTTTTTGTTTCAATCCGCAATATTCTATACCCCAACCGAACCTCTTTTGCGGCATATAAAACCCCTATTAAGACCGACAATAGCGCTATCACAAAAAAACTTATTGACAACACCGTTAGCCCTATCGCATTTTTATTAAGCAGATACAGCCCTATTGAAAATATAGAGAAAATAAACATTGCGATACCAATTGTATATAACCAAACTGCATTTCTTATAATCTTCATCCTGTCAATCAATAAAGGGAGCTGCGACAATATACAATCGTGCCTCTCCTTATCATCTTCGCCCAATTTTCTGAATTCTGAATTTAACGTCCTTATACGATTTACAACCAATGAATACTTATTATTCATTCCGAGCAGTAAAAGCCCGCAAGCCGATATCATAATGCTCGGGGCCAACATGCCTTTTATCAATTCAATAATACTCTCGTTCATAACTCAATAATATTAAATAGTACTTACACAAAAACTCTACAAATTTATAAATATTTCTTTTGGCAATATTTTTACTTTTCTCAATAAATTGATACACAGGCATCAATTCATTTCAAAAAATAAATAATTAAGCAAACACCTCTTTTATTTTAATATCCTCCACCTCATCAGTTTTTTTGCTTACCGATTTATCAAATAGCTTGCGGTCGTTAAATTCGGCTTGTTTACCGTTGTTCCATTGGTCAACAGGCCTTAGGTAACCAACAATTCGCGAATATACCTCGCAATTGTTTGTTTTGCCCACAGCTTTACATTTTGGACACTGTTTATGCTCGCCATAAATATACCCGTGCTCGGGGCAGATACTAAATGTTGGCGATAGAGTGAAATAAGGTAGTTTAAAGTTTTCGCAAACCATTTTTACCATCTTTTTTACCGACTCGGCAGGTATCTGTTCCTCTCCCACAAAAGTATGAAAAACCGTTCCACCCGTGTATTTTGTTTGCAGGTTGTCTTGCAGCTCAAGGGCTTCAAAAATATCATCGGTGTGCCCAACCGGCAATTGTGTCGAGTTTGTGTAATATGGCGCTGCGCCATCTTCTATTACTTGTTTTTCATTAGCTGTAATTATGTCAGAAAACTCTGCTTTATCTAACCGTGCCAAACGATATGTTGTTCCCTCTGCCGGTGTTGCCTCTAAATTATAGATATGCCCCGTCTCTTTTTGGAACTCTTGCAGCTTGTTGCGCATAAATACCATAATCTCCTCGGCACGCATATTGCCCTCGTTGCTTGTAATATCGAAACCGTAAAAGTTCAGTAACAGCTCGTTCATGCCCACCAACCCTATTGTCGAAAAATGATTGTCCCAATATGCTCCGTTTTTCTTTCTTATATTACGCAAATAGAATTTTGAATACGGGTATAACCCTCCCTCGGTCAGCTTTTCGATAACTTTACGTTTTATCTCTAAACTCTCCTTTGCCAAAACCATTAGCTTTTCAATTCTTTGAAAAAGCTCCTTTTCCGATTTTGATTCGTATGCAATACGCGGTAAATTCAGGGTTACAACACCAACCGAGCCGGTTAGCGGGTTTGCACCGAACAATCCACCGCCGCGAGCTTTTAATTCGGTAGTGTCTAATCTTAGCCGGCAGCACATTGAACGGACATCGTCGGGCGACATGTCGGAATTCACAAAATTCGAGAAATATGGTATCCCGTATTTTGCCGTCATATCCCAAATTGGCTGCCTGTTTTCATTATCCCAATCAAAATCTTTAGTTATGTTATATGTTGGTATGGGGAATGAGAAAATCCTGCCGTTTGCATCGCCCTCTGTCATAACTTCGGCAAAAGCCCTGTTAAACAAATCCATTTCGTATTGAAAATCGGCATACGTTGTGTTTTGAATCTCTCCGCCCAAAATAACAGCCGTGTTTTTCATGTTGTTCGGGATAACCAAATCGAGGGTGATATTTGTAAACGGTGTTTGAAAACCAACCCGCGTTGGTATGTTCATATTAAACATAAACTCCTGAAGTGCTTGTTTTACTTCGCCATACGATAAATTGTCTTTGCGGATAAAGGGTGCCAAATAGGTGTCAAAATTTGAGAATGCCTGAGCTCCAGCTGCCTCGCCCTGCATTGTATAAAAAAAGTTAACAATTTGCCCCAATATTGTTCTAAAATGCTTTGCCGGTTTACTCTCTATTTTGCCCGGCACACCTTTAAACCCAACCGTTATCAACTCTTGCAAATCCCAACCAACGCAATAAACACTAATAAAACCCAAATCGTGTATATGCAGTTTCCCTTTTTTGTGAGCATCTCCTATCTCGCTTGGGTAAATTTTGTTGAGCCAATACTGCGAACTTATTATTGTTGATATATGCTGGTTCATTCCTTGCAACGAGTATGTTGAGTTTGCGCTCTCTTTTATGCGCCAATCGTTATTATTTATATAATCGTCAACAATACCAATGTTTGAAAAAAGCTCTTTTATGTCTCTTATGCCGGCATGTTGTTTGCGATAAATTATATATGCTTTTGCCGCTTTAAACTGCTTATGGTCAAAAAGCTCAAGTTCAACCAAATCTTGAATCTGCTCAACAGTTGGCGTTTTTGTGTTTAGCTTTGAAACAACGCTGCCGGTTATTTTTTGTGCCAGCTCCCTGTTTGGTTTATTAACTGCCCGCAATGCTTTAAATACTGCAAACGTAATTTTTTCCGGTTCGAACGCAACAATGCGCCCATCGCGTTTTTGTACTGTTTTAATAGCACCATTAATCTCCATAATAAAATTTTTTTTAATTAAACAATCAATGGTAGCTGTGGATAAAATATAAGAAAGGCATTAAACTCTCTTAGCTTTTTCTCCCGAAAGCTACGAATTAAGTTTAAAACTGATAGGTCTTCCGGCTTTTCCGGCTTTTTATTACCTTCCCATCCGCCAAAGCGTACAGTGGTGTAGAAAAAAAGCATACTACTCTATAAATAGAGTCGGAATTACGGCTGCGGGTACAGCTACTGATTTTAACAGTATTCCCTTGCATCAATTTTATAGTGTAAAAGTATTGATAAAACAAAGCGATATGATGATTCGGTTTTTTAGTTATAAAAAAGAAATTAACATTTTAAAATTATAGCCGCTGATAATAAATGCCATATTTTATTATGCTTTTTGCCGTTTTTACACCCTTGCTTTCCAGTACAAGTTATCGGCATTTTTCATGCTGCGGCGAAGCAAAAACTTTTTGAATAAAGAAAATTCTTATTAACAGATTTGTCAAATTCATAAATAATTACTATACTTCTGATTATTTACTTATTAGGGCGTTTTTTAATTTTTTATTGTCTGCAATATGAATACCCGAAATACATTTTTTGTTTTTTTATCGATAATATTTTTTATATGCTTTACAAACTGCAATAACGGTAGCATAAAAAAACGCCCTGAAAAATATGGTGGCACATTTAGGATTAATGCAAGCGATGTGCCCGATATTGTTTTTCCGGGGCAAGTATTAAAAGCAAGCGAGCAACTAATTGTAAATCAAGTATATATGGGATTGTTAAAATATAACCCCCGCAATATCGAAATTGAACCATCGCTTGCAAAAAATTGGCGTATTGAACGCAACCAAACCCTTTATACGTTTTATTTGCACAACAATGCATATTTTCAGAAAGATGCGTGTTTTGCACCCAACAAAACAAGAAAAATTATTGCTCAAGATGTAAAATACAGCATGGAACAAATTGCACACTTTCATGTTTTGAACCAACACGAAATTTCATCGCAATTATCAAATATTATAGGCTCCGAAACCATTCTTGAATCGACATTACAAAACAACTCGTTGCATATTTCAGGAATTGAAGCTATTAATGATTCAACAATAGTTTTTCAATTAAAAGAGCCCGACCCGCTGTTTGTTCATTATTTGGCAAGTACCAATAGTTTGGTTTTTGCTCATGAAGCTTATGAAGCATACGGTTTTAAAAGTACTGTTGCATCGGGCGCATACTATTTTTCTTACCCAAAAATAAAAGGGCAGGCAATGATCTTAATTGCCAACCCAAACTTTTTCAGGAAAAACAAACAGAACCAACAATTACCTTTTGTTGATACTATAATTGTTTCATTTATAACATCGCCACCCAAAGAGCTGCTACTTTTTGAGCGCGGCAAATTAGATATTGTAACCAATGTGGATGGCAAATATGTAACCGACTTTTTGGATAAACACATTGAACAATTTCAAAATAATCCGCCATACTACATTATGAAGCAAACAACCGATGCAAATAAAAACTTGAAATACAGCTTTATACGGTCAAATATCCAAAATATTGAGATAAACTCCATCGGGTATTTTGATTTAACCGAAATATATTTTAAAAACCCTTCTGTACAAGAAATTAGCGTTTATTAGTGAAATAATACCATAGAATGGAAGGTAAAGAAATACACTTTAACATAGCTAACCTCCCCCACCCGCAACGCTTCGAGGTGCAAGCACGCTCGAAGGTTTTGTTCCTCTGATTTTAAATTTTGAACATCATAATAGGCAGATATTCACTCCTATAGTCCTCCCGAAACAAGTTCGGGACAGAATTTGCTAATGTAATTTAGAAAAAAATTAAGCTCTATTTAATTACAATCTCATAAGTAACGGGCATAACTTTTCTATATACTACAGAAACTCCGCAATAGCGCTCCATTGATAAATCAATAGCCTTTTTAAGCTTTGCTTCGTCCAAATTTTCTCCTCCAAATTCGTAAATAATTTTCATTTCGTTAAAATGCTTTGGGTGTTCTTCGGTTACATTGGCCTCAACCTTAACATTAAAAAACGAAAGTTCAACCCTCATTTTTTTCAAAATCGAAACAACATCCATTGCCGTGCAACCCCCCAAAGCAACCAACATTAATGGTTTTGGCCTTGGCCCCAAATCGTTTCCTCCAACTACATCGTCGGCATCAACTATAAATTTATGCCCGTCTAACTCTGTTTCAAAGGCCATATCACCTTTCCAATTCATGTTAATTGTATTCTTCATAGTATTAAAATTTTTGTTTTTTTGTTAACAAAAATGCTTCCCTTTTTTAAAGATGACATTTTGTCAATTTTTTT
>CAYQPP010000034.1:0-17920 GCA_964419235.1 uncultured Bacteroidales bacterium | reverse complement strand
ACTATATATCAAATACGTATAAATTAGCATCTTAATTCAAAGTACGAAACTTCAGCACCTAATTAAAATTAGATGTTAATCTCATAATTTCTATAAAATTATATTTATGTGGGCAATTCCAATTGCTTTTTTGTAAGAGTACTCACGCCGACACTTTTTGTAGTGAACTTAACAGTTGATTATTGAATATTTCTAAAACAAAAACAACTGTTATAAACTAATATATCAATGAATTGGTATTTTTTGAATTGAGTGGTTGCTCTTTGTGCTTGATGGCCTCCTTTTTTTCTTTTTACTGTTTTTTGGAATATCAAACCAAATAAAAACATCGTTGGGCTCAACAGGCCTTTGCTTTTCGAGCCAAATAAAATCACGTACCTTCATCTGCTTAGGGGTAAGATCGTCAAGCGGGTGCATTTTGCCCTCATAAGACTGACGGTAAATAATACGGTTCATTTTATTGTTTTTGAGCAGTATTGTAATATCGGTGCTTTTGCTTTTATTTACACCAAAAATCCCATATTTATCAACCGGAAAGTATATTGTCTCGCTCTTTTTAAACACATCAATTTTATAAAGCTTATTATTACGCAAATAGCCTGTCATTTCAACACCTTTTATTTGGTTAAAATGCGCAGTGTCTTCCATTGCTATTATCAAACCCCCATCGTATAATTTAAAATGGTCTAATTTTTCATCAATCATAAAAGCCTCAATAAATGTTGATGTTATTTGGTTCTCCTGTGCCCAAATTACAGGGCTGCCATAAAACTGCAAAACCGAATCAACCATTGAAAAGAATAGGCTGTCGGTTTGTGCCTGAAAGTTCGACTTGAATATTCGAGTGTGGTGGTATGCATAAAAGATACGGTGTTCGCCTGAAGTGTCAAATTCGGTAATTATTGTGTCGGCATGCAAAAACAGGCTGTCGCCATCAACAATATGAATAAGTAACGCACTATCGGTTACAAGCACCTTTTCGGGATTTTGAAAAACCTCAAGGTAATTTCCTTTAATAACCACTTGCTGAACCGTGTCGGTGGCAACAACATTTGAGTATGCAATACCATGTTTTATATTCCGGTCGTAAAAAATACTATCGGCAGTAATGCTCTGATTAGGATTGTTGTATATGGCATTTTGTTTAAAAAACGATTTATTGTTATTTGTGTTATACCAACCAAACTCGGCATACATATAGTTGGTATCGTTATAAAACTCGGTTGGGCCAAAAAAGTAGGTTATTTTTGTTTGCGTGTCATATTTTAAAGTATCCGAGTACATCTCATATTCGCCCTTATTGTGCAATACTATTACCTTGTCTTTAAAATAAATTTCGCGCTTTTTATTGTAGTAATGCCCTTTTGAGCTTGTTAATGTAGTGGCACTGTCAACAATTTTTGCACCATATAAATAGTACCCAATATCGCGCCTTATATCATAATCGAGCGAATCGGTATATAGCACAACCTGTGTGTCGCGCATAACCACGTTTTTTCTGAATTGCGCCATTTTTGTGTTCCCATTATGGCGCAAAAAATTGCTTTTAATATCAATTGTGTTATCGCCCTCTTTAAAAAGGTGCACATTGCTAAAAGCCTCAAACATATTTTTTTCAGAAAAAAACCAAGCACTATCACACTTCATAATTGTGCTGTCTTGCCTAAAAGCAACGTTGCCTATCAGCCGTTGTGCTCCACCTCCGATATCTTTGTCAGAACGAAAAAAGTTTGAATGGAGTATTTCAACCTTAGTGCTTTTTTGTGCTGAAACAGCACTTGCGGCAAGGGCAAATAAAACTATCAAATAAAAATATTTTATAGAGTTTATTCTCATTTATTAATAGTGTATTTTAGCCTGTTGTTGTACTAAGTTGCCAATATTGTTTTAAGGCAAAAGCATAAAAATCAATTATTGGCTGTCGATTATTTTTTGGATAATATTGTCAACGGTAACCCTTTCGGCCTCGGCTTTATAATTTCGCACAATCCGATGGCGTAAAATGGGAAATGCTACGGCATTCACGTCTTCAATATCGGGTGAGTATTTGCCCGATATGGCTGCATGTGCTTTTGCCCCCAGCACCAAAAATTGCGATGCCCTTGGCCCTGCTCCCCAGTTTACATATTGATTAGTTATTGGCAATGCCAATTCGGTATTAGGTCGGGTTTTTGCTGCAAGGTTAACCGCATATTTTAAAACTGCATCATTAATTGGGATTTTACGTATTAGTTGCTGAAAAAATATTATTTCATCGGCATTAAGCACCTTGTTTACCTCTTTTTTAATATCCGAGGTGGTTTCGGCCACAATGTTAACTTCGTTCTCAATAGTTGGATAATCTAACCAAATATTAAACATAAAACGGTCTAATTGGGCTTCGGGCAACGGATATGTACCCTCTTGTTCAATTGGGTTTTGCGTTGCCAACACAAAAAACGGCTCATCTAAAACATAAGTTTTTCCGGCTGTTGTAATTGATTTTTCCTGCATAGCCTCAAGCAACGCCGACTGTGTTTTTGGCGGTGTTCGGTTTATCTCGTCGGCCAGTATAATATTTGCAAACAGCGGGCCTTTTACAAATTTAAACTCGCGGTTCTCATCTAAAATTTCAGCCCCGATAATATCCGACGGCATTAAATCGGGTGTAAACTGAATTCGTTTATAATTTAATCCCAAAGAGCTTGATATTGTGTTTACTAAAAGCGTTTTTGCCAACCCCGGCACGCCTATCAGCAAACAATGCCCGCCGCTAAATATCGAAATCAATGTCTCCTTAACAATATCGTCTTGCCCAATAATTATCTTTTTTATCTCTGCCGTAAGTTTATCAAACGACATTTTTAAGGCATCAACAGCCTCAACGTTATCTTTATATTTTACCATTGTGTTTTATTAATTATTCCAAACAGGGTTATCGAACTTACATTTTTTAAAGTCTTCTTCTATTCGTATGTAAGTAGTTTTTACCTTTTTATTAACCCATGTTTTCATAAATTCGGTCTTTTTCTTTTCAAGTGCAATATCCTGAATTCGCTGATAATCATCTTTTAGGTTTGCAGGATGCGGTTCGGTTTTTTCTTTTAGCAATACAATTTTATAAACTACTTTTTTATTCAAATCTTCGGACTCAAATGGTTTTGATATTCCGCCAACTTCAAGGTCTTTTATGGCATAAGCAATTTTTGGCTCTAACTGCGAAGCCTCCCAACGCGAGTTTCCTGTCATTGGGTTTACCATAACCCCTCCGTTTAATCTGGTGTCTTCATCTTCGGAGTATTTCCAACAAGCCTGCTTAAAAGTTATCTCTTTTTTAAGTATTGCTGTTCTTATGGTATCTAAACGTTTTTTTGCTAACATTTTTTCATCGGGGCTTATGCGCGGTTTCAATAAAATATGCCGGCAGTTAATGCGTTCGCCTTTTTGCTCAATAAGCTGTATTATGTGGTATCCATAATCGGTTTTCACAATTTTTGATACTTCGCCCGGCTCTAAATTAAAAGCAACAGCCGAAAACTCAGGCACTAAATCGCCCCTTCCAACAAAGCCAAGCTCTCCACCTTTAGCTGCCGAACCGGGGTCTTCGGAATAAAGCACCGCTAATGTTGCAAAATTTTCGCCATTTAATATACGCTCTTTAAATTCGCGCAACTTATCTTTTATACGTAATATTTCAACCTCTTTAATTTCAGGATTTACAATAATTTGTTCAATTTCAAATTCGGTATTTATAATCGGCAAACTGTCGGCCGGAATACTTTTAAAAAATGATTTTACATCCTGCGGCGTTACTTTTAAATCGGAAGTAACCTGTTGCTGCATGCGCTGGCTTAACAACTGTTCTTTTATAACCCCGCGAAACTCCTCTTTTATTTCAGGTATTGATTTTTTATAGTACTCTTCAAGTTTTTCCTCGCTCCCAATTTGATTAATAAAATAATTCATGCGGCGTTCCATTTCGGAGTTTATCTCTCCGTCAGACACTTCAACGCTATCGAGTATAGCTTGGTTAACCAGCAGTTTTGCATTTAACATCTCCTCAAAAACCTCGCATTTAATATTGCCCGATGAGTAGTATCCCTGTGCACGCAATTGCAAAACTTGATTTTCTATATCGCTTTGCAAAATAATTTGGCTGCCAACAATAGCAACTACTTGATCAATTATAACTTTATCTTGGGCTTTGGCATCAACTATTAGTATATTGAGTAATAATATTATCGATAAAATTTTTAAAAACATTGGCTTTATTTTAATTGGTATGAATAATAAATTTCTTTTGGTTAACAGCATCGTTATAAATGTTGTTCTCCAAATCTTCAATAAGTTTAACTTTTCTGTGGTTAATTAAAATGTCATGAATCTTGTTTTTAACAAAAATTACAGGCGTTGTATCATTTGTTAATTTGTAATCTAATATTGCCACATAATATGCATATAACGAGTCGGTTGTTTCAATGTATTTGTTGTATCTCAAAAAATTATCTTGATTATTAATTTTACGCGGCAAATTGCTTAAAACCGTGCCAAAATATTGCCACTCCTCACCCATACTAAAATTGCGGGCATTCTGGTAGCAATAATCTTCTAAAGTAATAATATCATCTTCCTTTTTCGACCTCATCCAACTACGCACCTTATTACGGTTATAAAGCGATTTGGGCAATTGTATATATATAGACTTTACCACACTACTGTCGAGCCTGAAATTACCTGCATTTTTGCTGTAATACCTATCAATTTGTTCGTCGGTAACAACCGTATCGAGCTTTTGCTGAATAATAATTTGTTGATATTTAAAAAACATTAATGACGTTCTATAATTATCTATCATTATATCAATGCTTTTTTGCGTTTTTTTATCTAAGTTTATTTCTGCTTTTTCTAACAATAACTGACTCCTTACCCATTTTTCAATGTAGTTTTGGGCAAATGAAATTGAATCAATCTCTTTCATATTTAGAGGTATTGCCATTTCGAGCTGCGACATGGTTAATTTTTTGCTTCCAACCTCGGCAACTATTTTTTCATTTGTTTTTCTGTTTAAAAATGGATTACACGCCCAAAACGTTATAACGGATAAAAAAATAATAATTAGTAATTGCTTCATAATTTAGAGTATAATTCATTGAGACTGCCTAAAAAGAACACATTCAAGTATAATTAATTTTTTAAAGAGCTAACTGGTTTGTTTTAATTGTTTAATATACAAGATTATAATCTTTAATATTTTTATAAAGAAAAACCTATCAAGCCTAATTATTAATCTTTTTTTTAGACAGCCTCTTATTTGCTTTAACTAAACAATATTGATTAATTACGTTTAGCAACAGAATAATTAACAAAGCATAGCCGAACTACGGTTTTTAGAAAAAAACTCCTATTACTATTTTATCATCGATCTAAAAACATCGTCATTTATTACAACTTTATACTTATTCCTAAGTTCGTCAAGCCATTGTTTTTCAAGGTAATTTTGATAGTCGGCAGTTATTAACCCCCTGCTTTCGTTTAACAGTTTAGGTTCGGGGCCAATTGCGCGATTAACATATACAATTATGTATGAGCCGTCGCGTTCCTGAGTCTCTTTAATACCGGGTTGCCATGTTACTGCATCAATAATATCATTATCGCCTTTGCTAAACTTATCTTTTTTAACTGTTAATGTAAAAGTGCTGTCTTTAGCATTGGCTTTGTTAACAAAAGCCGTTTTAGCCTCAACCAAATTCATATTTTTGCTAACAACTTTTGCAGCAAATTTTTTAACCTTTGCCTCCCACTCCTTTTTATTAAAAGTGTAAATAGTAGCTTCAACCCTGTTACCCCACATGTAATTATTTTTATTTTTGTTATAGAATTCTTCTAAACCGGCAGTATCTTCAACAGCTTTTGACCAAACCATTTTATCGGTTAAATTAAATAACAAAATACCATCATGGTACTCTTTTACAAGATTTTTAAATTCAGGGTATTTGCTTTCAAGCCTCGATTTCTCAAAATTGGTTAAACTGCGCTCCAAATACCTATTGAACTCCTCGTCAACTAAAATTTGCATAGGTTTTTTTAACCTGCGCAAGCCATCGTTTGAAATGCTTTGTGCAAAATCTTGCTGGGTAAAATGCAAGGTGTCGGCAATGGTAAAAAGGGTTTCGTTTAATCCTTCAACCTTGGCAGCATCCCACTTTCCGACATATATAGTAGAATCAAACGCCGTATAAAACGGTTGTAAAGCTTCTTTATTAACAGTTAAGTTATACTCCTTTTTTAAACGGCTAATTACCATTTGTTTGCCTCGTTGTGCCCTAATGTCTTTTGACACTTTGTTTTTAATTGTTGGTTTTAACTCTTCAAAGCTTGCCAAGGGTTTTGTATCTATTAATTTAATAATATGGTAGCCGTATGCTGTTTTTATTGGTCTCGAGACATCGCCAACCTCTTTCAATGAAAAGGCTGCTTTTTCAAATTCAGGAATCATGCGTCCTGTTCCAAAGAATGGCAACTCGCCACCTTTTTGGCTTGTTCCTTTGTCATCGCTATACCGCTTAGCCAAAATTTCAAAACTAACCCCACTTTGAATCGAATCGTAAACAGCATTTATTTTTTTCAACTCCTTATTTGCCTTATCGGCAGAACTACCCTGCGGTACAGCCCTCATAATATGAGCAACTTTTACCTGCCCCCTATCCTCTTTTTTGTCAACAACTTTTAAGATATGGTATCCAAATTTTGTGCGAACAATATTAGATATTTTACCTACAGGAGTATTATAAGCTGCTGTTTCAAACGGATAAACCATTGAAAAAGCAGTAAAATATCCTAAGTCGCCACCATTGCGTGCTGCTGAGGGGTCTTGTGAATATTGTTTTGCAAGCTTACTGAAATCATCGCCTTTAACAGCCATTTTTCTCACTTTCAAAATCTCGTTATAAGCTTTTAAAGTATCAGCAGGCAATGCATCTTGATTGCATTTTATTAAAATATGACTTGCCCTAACATTCCACTTCATACGTTCATAGGCTTCTTTAATTAAAGCCTCATCGGCGCTCTCATCGGTAAAATAAGGTTTTTCAAGTTGGTATCTGTAACCTTTTAATTCAGCTTTAAAACTCTTTATGGTATCCATACCCAAAGCTTCAGCTTCAATAACCTTTAACTTAAAGTTAACAAACAACTTCATATATTCCTCTAACGAAGCGCTATCAAAAGCAGGGGTTTGATTGTTTTTTGTGTAAATACGTTCAAACTCTGCACGAGTAATTTTGTTATTGTCGATTGTCAACAAAATTTCTTGTTTGCCATTTTGAGCCTGAATTAATTGAATAGCACAAAATGTAATAAGTAGGGAGAAAATTATTTTTCGCATTTTAATATTATTTATTTGTTATTTAATTTATTATAGTTTACTATCTTGAATAATTTGGGGCTTCGCGCGTAATGGTTACATCGTGCGGATGCCCTTCAGACATTCCTGCATTTGTAATTCTAACGAATTTTGCCAGTTTTAATTGTTCTATTGTTGCAGCCCCGCAATATCCCATACCCGACCTTAGCCCGCCAACCATTTGGTATATCACTTCGGACAATGAGCCTTTAAAAGGCACACGGGCAGCTATCCCCTCGGGCACTAATTTGCTGATATCATCTTCAGCATCTTGAAAATAGCGGTCTTTTGAGCCTTTTTGCATTGCCTCTATTGAGCCCATTCCGCGGTACGACTTAAATTTGCGCCCTTGATATATAATTGTTTCGCCAGGCGACTCCTCGGTTCCGGCAAACATTGAGCCTACCATAATTGAATCGGCACCGGCTGCCAAACCTTTAACAATATCGCCCGAATAACGGATACCACCATCACCAATTACAGGTACGCCGGTTCCTTTTAAAGCCCCTGCAATTTCGCTTATAGCTGTAAGCTGAGGAACGCCAACACCGGCAACAATACGTGTTGTGCAAATTGAACCCGGACCAATACCAACCTTAACGGCATCGGCACCAGCCTTAACTAAGGCTAAAGCAGCGTCGGCAGTTGCTATATTGCCAACTACGTAATCAACGCTCGGGAATTTTTTCTTGGCCTTTGTTAAAGTTTCCATAACTCCTTTTGAATGACCATGGGCTGTATCAATAACTATGGCATCAACACCCATTTTAACCAATGCGCCAATGCGCTCCATTGTGTCGTGAGTAACTCCAACTCCGGCAGCTACCCGCAAACGCCCTTTATTGTCTTTACAAGCGTTAGGCCTGTCTTTGGCTTTTGTAATATCTTTGTAGGTGATAAGCCCAATTAATTTATAATCATCGTCAACAACAGGCAATTTTTCAATTTTGTGCTTCATTAAAATTTTTGCCGCCTTTTCTAAATTAATAGATTGGTTGGTTGTTATAATATTTTCAGATGTCATTACAACATCAATTGTTTTGTTTAATGTTTCAAAGCGCAAATCGCGATTGGTAACAATACCTATTAATCTGTTATTTTTATCAACCACAGGAATGCCGCCTATTTTAAACTCCTTCATTAAATCAAGGGCATCCGAAACTTTTTTATCTTTTGATATGGTAATGGGGTCGATTATCATCCCGTTTTCGGCACGTTTTACCATCCTAACCTTATGCGCCTGATCTTCAATGGACATGTTTTTGTGTATTACACCAATGCCGCCTTCGCGGGCAATTGCAATAGCCATTGTCGATTCGGTTACTGTATCCATTGCCGCTGCCGCAATGGGTGTGTTTAACCTTATGTTACGCGAAAACTGTGTCGAGATATCTACATTGCGCGGCAATACCTCGGAATACGCAGGCACTAAATATACATCATCAAAAGTTAGTCCCTCGCCAATAATTTTTTCATCAATAAATGCCATAATTTGAAGAGTTCTTTTAATTCTAAAAATTGTGCCAAAATACAAAAAAATCGGGTATGGGATGAAGTAAAATTCTTTTTTTTTATTTTTCTGATTTTTAACTACTTGTGCCGATTTATTGCTATAAAATAGATGTTTGCAACAGAAATTAAGTTCGACAAAGCATCAAAACCATTACTATTTACCAAAAAATTATAAAAGGTTTACTGTACGAGACTCATCCGCTAAAGCGAAACAAGTCGGCAAATGCGAAACAAATGAAAGCAATATTAATTAAAGCACAAATAAATTATGCAAACTGTAAAAATTTTGCTTTTTGCATGCTTTTTATGCTTATGTTAAGTAAAAAAGATAAATCTTTGTATGTTTATAAGGTGTATAAAAAGTAATTTAGCCATGAATTATATAAATTTTAATAATCATTTTGCTTTTTTTACAATGTGGTATCAATTATTAGTTATTTTTGAACCAATATTATATTATAGCTACACATGAAACTATCAATAATTATTGTCAATTATAATGTAAAGTACTTTTTAGAACAGTGCCTACACTCTGTTTACAAGGCTGCCAATACGGTTGAGTCGGAGGTATTTGTGGTTGACAACAATTCTGTTGACGGTTCGTGTGCCATGGTACAGCAAAAATTTCCGCAGGCAAATCTTATCGAGAACAAAAAAAATCTCGGTTTTTCAAAGGCAAACAATCAGGCCATACGCATTTCAAAAGGCGAATATGTATTGCTATTAAACCCTGATACCGTTGTTGAAGAAGACACCTTTACAAAAGTAGTGTCGTTTATGGACACACACCCCGAGGCAGGTGGCTTAGGTGTTAAAATGATTGACGGCAAGGGCGTTTTTTTACCCGAGAGCAAACGCGGACTGCCAACCCCAATGGTGGCTTTTTATAAAATATTCGGGCTCTCGACACTATTCCCGCATTCAAAAAAATTCTCAAAATATCATTTGGGCTACCTAAGCAATAATAAAACCCACGAAATTGAAATCCTTGCAGGGGCTTTTATGCTAATGCGTAAAAAAACACTCGACAAAATTGGTTTGTTAGATGAAGATTATTTTATGTATGGCGAAGATATCGACCTGTCGCACAGAATAATAAAAGGAGGATTTAAAAACTACTATTTTCCCGAAACCACAATAATCCATTATAAAGGCGAGAGCACAAAAAAAGGCAGTATTAATTATGTAAGGGTTTTTTATAACGCCATGATAATTTTTGCACGTAAGCACTTCTCAACAGGAAATGCACGGCTTTTTTCGCTTTTTATCAATATGGCCATCTATTTTAGAGCATTTTTGGCAATAATAAGCCGTTTTGTAAAACAGAGCATCGTCCCCATTTTTGATATCGGCATATTATACTCCGGCTTTAAAATTCTTGCCCCCGTTTGGGAATCGTATAAATTTAACGAAGTGGGGCACTTTCCGCCTGAATATTATAAACTGGCCGTTCCTACCTATATTTTTATTTTAATTCTGAGCATTTTTTTCTCGGGCGGATATGAAAAACCCATAAAGCTCAATAAAATTATCAGGGGGTTGCTTGCCGGAACAGGAATTATACTAATTATATATGCCCTGCTACCCGAAAGCTTCCGGTTTTCGCGGGTAATGCTTTTGCTTGGTACTTTGTGGGGTATTATAGGGCTTTCGGTTTTTAGGGTACTACTTCATGCATTAAAATTCAATTCATATAAATTTAATTCGACCAAAAAAAACAGGATGGCGCTTGTTGGCGAGCTGTCAGAATCGGAAAGGGTTAAGGATATATTAAAACAATCGGTTTCCGGCAACGAATACATTGGACTTATTCATCCGTCTGCTGCAAAAAACCATAATGAATACCTCGGAACTATCGACCAGCTTAAAGAGATAGTGGAGATTAACAAAATTGACGAACTGGTTTTCTGCGCATCAGATATTCCCGCACAAATAATTATTCGCGAAATGTTGCGCCTCGAAGGTTCGGGGGTTGCCTATAAAATTGCACCTCCCGAGAGTTTGTCGATAATAGGCAGCAATTCAATCGACACGGCCGGAGACTTATACACAATTGATTTCAACAATATTACCAAACAACATAACCTAAGAAAAAAGCGCCTGTTCGATATTGGCATATCACTACTCCTTATACCACTATATCCAATTATTGTAATTATTGTACCACACGGTTTTGGAGTACTCAAAAATATTTTTTCGGTGCTTTTTGGCACAAAAACATGGGTTGGGTTTTACTTGCGTAACGATGTTAACACCTTAAACCTGCCGCGTATAAAAAAAGGCGTATTAAGCTGGGCACTAATCAATTCAAACCCAAATAGCACCGTTGAAAAAATTGAGGAGTTAAACCTTATCTATGCCAAAGACTACCGTTTAAAAAATGATTTGATAGTATTATTCAAAGGCTTCAGGCATATTGGCAAAACATAAGTCATAATCTGTTGTTAATGTTGTGAGCGTGAATTATAACAAAAAACAATGGAACAGATTAAAGTAATACTGCCTGCAATGGGCGAGGGAATATTTGAAGCAACTATAACACAATGGTTAGTGAGTGAGGGCGATACCGTTAACGAAGACGATTCGCTTGTTGAAATTGCTACCGATAAGGTAGATTCTGAGGTACCATCGCCAACAACAGGCATAATTGATAAAATATTAATTGCCTCGGGCGAAGTGGTAAAAATCGGTCAAGAAATTGCTATAATAACCACCAAAAACAGAAGTGCCGACAACACAAAAAACGAACAACCAAAAACTAAAAAGAGTGATAAACCCGAATATTCATTAATAAAAGAGAACCCTGTTATTACTGATGCCGCTACCCAAAACCCACAAATACCTTTTAAACTCCCTAATGGTAAATTCTTATCGCCTTTGGTACGCAGTATAGCCAACAAGGAGGAGATAAATATTTATGAATTGGAACAAATAAACGGGACAGGCAAAGGCGGCAGAGTTACAAAAGAGGATATTTTCAGCTATATAAAATCTAATAATACAAATAGCAGCCCAACTACCGAAACTAAAGAGCCGCATAACGATAATATTGAGATAATTGAGATGGATCGTATGCGCAAGCTTATTGCCGGGCATATGGTACATTCAAAACAAACCGCGCCGCATGTTACCACATTTCACGAAGTTGATGTTACCGAAATTGTGAAATGGCGCGAGAAAAACAAAAATGAATTTTTGTCGCGATATGGGCAAAAATTGACCTATACCCCTATTTTTATAGATGCGGCGGTAAAAGCCATAAAAAAATTCCCGATGGTTAACATATCGGTTGACGGAGACAATATACTGCTTAAAAAAATGGTAAATATTGGGATGGCAACAGCCCTACCCAACGGCAATTTAATTGTTCCGGTTATTCACAATGCCGACGAATTAAGCCTGTCGGCATTATCGGCAAAAGTAAATGATTTGGCAAATCGTGCCCGCACCAAAAAACTGCAACCAAACGAAATTCAGGGAGGTACATTTACCATTACCAATGTAGGCACATTCGGAAATTTATCGGGCACACCAATTATTAACCAGCCCGAGGTTGCAATACTGGCGGTAGGCGCAATAAAAAAACGCGCCGCAGTAATTGAAACGGCGGCAGGCGATTTTATTGGAATACGCCACCAAATGGTATTGGCATTATCGTACGACCACAGGGTGGTTGACGGCTCGCTTGGAGGTATGTTTTTAAAACAAATTGCCGATAATATGGAGAATTTTGACGGCAGCCAATGGCTTTAAAATAATTAATACGCCGGTTTTATTGTTATCTGTTTTTAATCATAATTTTGAAATTCGTTATTTGAAATTCGTAATTTATAGAGTATTTTATTAAATTGCTACCTTTAAAATGCAATATTTAATTAACTCATTTATTTCTGTATGAATAGATATTACCTAATAACCGTATTTATATTTTCGGTATTTGTAAATGGGGTAGCCCTGTCGCAAACAAATGAAGAGAAATATAACCTTGCTGATGATTACATTGAAGATGGCAATTATCATAAGGCATTGGCCTATTATATAGAGCTGCTTAACGATTCGCCAAACAATGCAAACCTTAACTTTAAAGTAGGCTTTTGTTATTTAAACACCGCAACGCAAAAGGTAAAAGCAATACCTTACCTTGAATTTGCATCAAAACACATTACAACAGATTATAAAGTTGCCGATTTTAAAGAAGAGGGCGCACCAATTGAAACTTTATTCTATTTAGGGCAGGCCTACCACGTAAACTATCGTTTTGATGATGCCGAAAACACATTTATCGACTTAAAGGAGCTGTTAAGCGTTGACGATAATGAATTTAAATCACAAATTGACCACGAACTGTCGGCTTGCCAAGTAGCAAGGTCTTTAATAAAAACACCAGTTGAGATGGATGTTACCAACCTCGGAAAAAAAATCAACTCGATTTATTCAGAGCACAGCCCGGTAATTTCGGGCGACGAGAGTATATTAATATTTACATCGAAGCGAAAAGAAAACACAGGCGGACATATGATGGACGACGGCCAATACTTTGAGGATATTTACATCAGCAGTTTTGATGGCAATAAATATACACAAGCAAAAAAAATAAGCAAAAATATAAATACCGCTGGGCACGAAGCATCAATAGGGCTGTCGTTTGACGGGTCGAAACTGTTTATTTACAAAGATGATGAAAATGACGGTAATATTTATGTCAGCAACCGTAAAGGAGCAGAGTGGCAAACCCCCGAAAAACTGCCAAGCCCTATAAACAGCAAATATCGCGAAACACACGCATCAATGTCGTTGGACCAGAACGAAATATTTTTTACATCCGACAGAAAAGGCGGCTATGGCGGATTAGACATATACCGTGTACGCAAACTCCCCAACGGAAAATGGAGTAAAGCCCAAAATTTAGGGCCTTCAATAAATACAAAATACGATGAAGAGGGGCCTTACCTACACCCTGACGGTACATCGCTGTTTTTTTCGTCGAAAGGGCACAAAAACATGGGAGGATTCGATATTTTTGTCAGCTACGTTGACGAAAACGGAAAATGGTCGTCGCCAAAAAACATAGGGTATCCGATTAATACCCCCGACGACGATGTTTACTATATCCCATCGGTTGACGGAAGGCGTGCATACTATGCATCATACGCACATAACAGCATCGGCAATTTCGATATTTTTAAAATCGACCTTTCAGAATCAAACGTAAGAAACCAAACGGTTATAGCAGGTATTGCAATGAGTGCAACAGGTATTTTGCTTAACGATGCAATAATTACCATTACTGATAACGATGACGAACTGGTTGGTATTTACACCCCCGACCAAGATTCAAAAAAGTTCTTGTTTATTTTGCCAAGGGGCAAAACTTTTAACGCACTGTTTGAATCATCAAATGTTGACGAATTTGAATACACCATTACTGTACCAAATTACGCCTACGACCAAACAAAACAGGTTGTGGTGTTTAACGAAATTATTTTGGCTGTTGAAAAAGACCCTGAACTGACAATTGAACCGATAGCAGAAGATATTGATGCCGACGAAGATATTGAAGAAGTTGAAGATTCATTACTTTTAGACACAAAAACCATTGAGGCAAAATCTGTTGCATCAAACCAAAACAAGCAAAAAAAGATTTCTTCATCAGACTTGTTGGTTTCAAGCGAATTGTATAAAGGCGATGAGTATATCGAAACAACATCAAAAGACACAAGCAATAAAACATTTGATGCTGACAATAATTACATAGAATCATCAAACGAATCTTTAAACGGTGCAGGAGGTAATTCTGATACAGAAATAAAAAGCAATTCAAAATCAAGAAACACACTAATTATTTTTGGAATAGTATTCGGGTTAGCCATTGTCGGCTCAATAATTTATCTGTTTTTTCGCCGCAAGCGCAACTAATTGCCAATAATTATCTACATTTAATAAAAACTAAAAATTATGAAGAAGAGCATAATTATTTTACTATCACTTTTAATATCATCGGCAATTTTAGCCCAAGACGAAAAAGTGATAAAAAAACTGTTTAAAGATGCCGAATCATTCCTTCTTTACGAAGAGTACGACAGGGCTTTGCCATTATACTTAGAAATTATTGATAAAGGTTGGGACAATGCAAACATTCAGTTTAGCGTAGGCATGTGTTATATGAATGTGCATAAGCAAATTAAGCAAGCAATCCCTTATTTTGAAAAAGCATCTACAAATGTAACATCAAATTTTAAAGAGGGTAATTATAAGGAGAAGAGAGCACCTGAAGAGGCTTGGTTTTTTCTTGCCAAAGCATACCGTATTAACGGACAGCTTGACAAAGCAATTGAAGCCTATGGAAAATACAAATCGTTAATTGACGTATCGGATGTTTATATGCACGACTTTCTTGCACTACAAGTTAAAACGTGCGAAATCGGAAAAGAGATGATGAATAATCCGGTAAATTTTACAAGCACGCTTATTGATTTTGGAGAAGAAGGCGACAACTATTATCCGGCTGTCTCGGGCAATGATAAATCAATTGTTTTTACAGCGCAGCAAGAGGAAAGAGACCCCGATTTTGGAACATTGGTTTTTGAAAACATAAAGTATGCAACAAAAGATGGCGACACTTGGAGCAAATCAAAAGATTTAACAAGCGATATTGCTTCCGACGGATATTTATCAACCGCATACCTGTCGTATAACGGCGACTTTGCCATACTTTACAGAAACGACTATGGAAACGACAACTTATATTATACCGAATTAGAAGGGCGTAAATGGTCGGTTGCGGTTAAATTCCCAAAACAAATTAGCGGACGAAATAACGAAACACATGCCAGTATTACAAAAGATGGCTCGACACTATATTTTGTGAGCGACCGCGAAGGTGGTTATGGAGGAAAAGATATTTGGTATTCTGTTAAAGACAATAAAGGGAGGTGGGGCACGCCGGTTAATTTAGGAGACGTGATAAACACGCCATTTGGCGAAGAGTCAGTGTTTATTGCCGAAGATGGACAAACACTATATTTTGCGTCTGAAGCCCACAACAGCATGGGTGGATACGACATTTTTAAATCAAAGCAAGATGGCAACGGCACATGGTCGGAGCCGCAAAATTTAGGCTATCCGTTAAACTCTTTTGCCGATGATGTTTTTTATATGCCGATTGGCGACGGCAGTGTAGCATACTATTCACGCACACCCGAAGCCGGTGGCGAAATGCGTATTTACCGTATTGAATTCTCTCAAAAAGAGCGTGTAATCGATGTTGTTGCCGACGACATAAGCACCCCAGATAATTCATTAACAACTGATACCGAAACCCCTGCCCCTGTTGCCGAAACAAAAACAATAATTGTACCTTCGGAATACAATTTAAAAGGCTCGTTGACATTACAAGACAACAAGGGACTTGACGCATCGTTTTATGTGCATGTTGCAAAGTCGGACGGAGAAGTGGTTGCCGCCTTAAGCCCTAATATTGGCACCGGCGAGTTTAGAACGAAAATAAAAGCAGGATCGTATATTGTTAAGGCATTTGGCGACGGTTACGAACCTGCAGAAAAATATATCTACATTAGTGAAAACCAACAAGCCCCCGATGTTACTACATCGTTAGAGATGATACCGAAAGAGGTTAGCACAGGTGAATACTTTACCATAAAAAGCGTGCTTTTCGACTATAATAGCGCCGAACTAAACCGCGATGCCCAAATTGAGGTTGAAAAACTATCGACATTGATGGAAAAAAACCCGTCGCTATACATTGAGGTGGTTGGCAATACCGATGCACATGGAACAGAAGAGTATAACGAGCAGTTGTCGATTAGACGTGCCCGCTCGGTAGTTAATTACCTGCACAATAAAGGCATTGAGGCAAGCAGGTTTGTTGCAAAAGGAATGGGTAAAACAAACTTTATTGCATTAAACGAAAACCCCGATGGAAGCGACAACGCAGAAGGCAGGCAGCTAAACCGAAGGGTTGACATGAAGGTAATACGCTCAAACAACGATAAAATTACCATCGAAAATATTTATGTGCCCAATGAACTTAGATACAAAGAATCGCTCACTTACACTATTTTCCTTATGGAAACCGAAAAAGCCTTAAAACCGTCATATTTCAGCGCATCAGGCGAAAGCACCACTAATGTTTGGATGTTTAGAACCGAAGCGGGTTATTTATATACGGTAGGCAAATTTAAACATCAATCGGAGGCTTTATCTATTATGAATACCGTTGTTGATGCGGGTTTCCCCGATGCAAGGGTAATTAGCAGCTTGGAATACAACGAATTGGTTCAAAAAAGCAGCAATTTCTTTAAATCGAAAATGAACGAAACCGATAAAACCGTTTACACTATTCAACTATATGCCCTTAAAAAGCCATTAGAGTTGCCAACAAAAGGGCTTACCGATGTGCAAATGGTTCAAAGTGCCGATGGATACTATCGCTATATATGGGGCGAGTTTATTGGAAAAACCTCAGCCCGACAAGCGTTAAGCGATGTTATGGAAAAAGGGTTTTATGATGCATTTGTTGTTGAAATTGATAAGTTTCGCAAGTAAAAGCCTAACCTACAAAATACAGTCGTTAATTATTATGCATAACCATAATATATTTTAAAGGTTTTTATGATTTTGCGCTGCTCAATTGAAGCAATTTACATTTTTTAAAAATTAATATATAGGGTTACCCATTTAGTTCTCAAAGTATTGATTAGATGATTTATATTTGATAGGTCAATATTCAATAAATAATAATATGTTTTAGTCAAATATCGTGATGCATTAACAATTGTACATTAGATTAGCACCCAAATTTATTTGGGTGTATAAGACAATTACAAAACCCCAAATTCTCATAATATTACGATATTTGATTAAAGTGTAATTGAAAAATACAATTTAATGTTAAAAATTGTATATTGAGTATTGAATGTTTATCATTTTTATAAATTAATCAGGCTAAAATGATGCTTAAAAACGATAAAATATTTTTAAGGGCTTTAGAGCCCGAAGACCTCGATT
>CAYQPP010000033.1:0-18448 GCA_964419235.1 uncultured Bacteroidales bacterium | reverse complement strand
TCCTCAACAATCTTGCCGCCACCAACACTATATACCAGCCATTTGTCAGAAGGATACCCTTTGTCCGCAACCTCAAATTCCAATGCATTCGGGTGAAACTCCTTTTGCTCTTTGCTCCAAACAATCTCGATATTTTTACACTTTAGCTCATTAATTATTGCCACATCGGTTAAATGGCCTTTACCCGTTAATGCCAAGCTACCATACAATGTAACCTTAAACGATTTTGCTTTTGGGTGTTTGCTTTTATATATCTGCGCAGCCCTATCAGGCCCCATCGTATGGCTACTTGAGGGCCCCCTCCCTATTCTAAATATCTCTTTTATTGATTCCATTGCTCTAATAGCTTATAAAATTCAGTAACTTAATAGGTTAAAAAAACCTTTTATGTTTTTATTATCGGTAATTTAAAGTTTTTTACAAACTGTTATTGCTTAACACAAACACTATTAAGCATCGTGCTTTTTTGCACCTAAGCCCAACCACAGCATGCCTATTATGGCAGAAATAAATGATGCTGCCATAATACCTACTTTGGCAATCTGCTTAAAATCGTCGTTAACAAACGCAAGGTCGGAAATAAACATTGACATGGTAAAACCTATGCCTGCCAAAAAAGCAATTCCATAAATCTGCCTCCATGTTACACCAAGCGGGAGTGTCGATATTTTTAGCCAAACCATAAGTTTAGAAAATAACGATACACCCAAAAATTTTCCTAAAACAAGGCCGGCAATAATACCAAGTGATATAGGATGCATAATCATATGCAAAATACTACCCTCAATATGCACACCGGCGTTGCTCAACGCAAAAACAGGCAAAATAAAATATACAGTTATGGGGTGCAGCGCATGTTCAAGTTTCTGCAAAGGTGTTTGTGCCTGCCTATTCAAATTATCTATTTTGGCAATAAGGTGTGTCTGCTCTTTTGTTAAAAGCGAATTTTCGTTAGGCTGTTCATCTTTAAATTTACTTAAGCATTTCGACAGGCCGCCAATATACTCAATTTCGCTTACTTTTGTGCGGGCAGGAATTGTAAGCGCAATTAAAACCCCTGCAATGGTTGCATGAACACCAGAAAAAATAAATGCAACCCAGACACCGGTAATCCCGACAAGGGCATAAAAGAATGTATTGCGGATTCCTGCAAAATTGGCAATTACCAATATGCCGAGAAAAAATGCGGCACTAATCAACTCGCTATAATTTATTGCATCGGTATAAAATACGGCAATTACCATTACCGCACCCAAATCGTCGGCAATTGCAAGGGCTGTGAGAAATATTTTCAAATTTATGTTTACACGCTTGCCCAACAACGCAAGCAAACCAAGTGCAAATGCAATATCGGTTGCCATTGGTATTCCCCAGCCATGTAAATACTCGGGGTGTTTTGCCACCACCAACGCATAAATAAAAGCCGGTATTATCATTCCGCCAACCGCTGCGGCAATCGGCATCGATGCTTTTTTAATTGACGAAAGCTCGCCGCCCATTATCTCCCTTTTTATCTCAAGCCCTACGGTAAAAAAAAACAGTGCCATCAACCCATCGTTTATCCAATGGTGCAAAGAGCCAACCAAATTTATTTTGCCCCAAACAATACCCACCTTATATTCATGCCAAATATGGTAATAACCCTCATAAAACACCGAGTTTGCCCAAATTAAGGCTGCAATGGTAGCAAAAATCAATATTATGCCTCCATAAGCCTCTTCGTTTATAAACCGTGATATTTTAAATGTATTTAATGGCTTGTTGCTCATCTGTTTAAATATTTTTTATTGACAATTACTTATCCAATTCGCCCGATTTCAGCTTATTCCAATAAACGTTTAAGTCGTTTTTTATTTCAGGAGCCATAATAAATAACCCGAGTATATTTGGCAATGCCATTGCAAGTATCATCATGTCTGAGAATTCCATAACGGTTAATATATCGGTTGAAGCACCGATTATAACAAAAATAAGAAACGAAAATTGAAAAATAAGGTTGGTAACTTTTCTTGAGCCAAGGTATTTCTCGCCAAAATCGCCAAAAAGGTAATCGAAGCCTTTCAGCCCGTAATATGACCACGAAACAATTGTTGAAAAAGCAAACAGGGTAACGGCTATAAGCAGTACATATGGAAACCACGAAATAACCGATTCAAAAGCAGCCGATGTCAACTTTACACCTTCGAGCCCGCCGGTGTTTTCGGCAAAACCTGTAAAAATAAGTACCAAGGCTGTCATTGTGCAAATAATAACGGTATCAACAAACGGCTCAATTGATGCAACAATACCTTCGCTAACAGGCTCTTCGTTTTTTGACGCCGAGTGGGCAATTGCAGCACTTCCCATACCTGCCTCGTTTGAAAATGCCCCCCTTTGGATACCATAAATCATAACTCCAATTATGCCCCCCTTAATAGCATCGGGTGCAAAAGCGTTAGAAATAATTAAATTTAAGGCGTGCCCTGTATTTCCGATATTCATGCCAATAATAATTAATGCCGCCAAAATATAGATGCCTGCCATAAGGGGCACAATTTTTTCAGTTACCCTGCCTATGCTTTTTATTCCGCCTATTATTACAGCACCTACAGCAATTGCTAAAAACACGCCATATATTGCGCCATAATTCTCAATTCCCGGAAAGAAAAATACCAATTGATGAAAAGCCTGATTTGCCTGTAACATATTTCCACCACCAATAGAGCCACCCATTACGGTAAGTGCAAAAATAAAGGCAAGAAAAATACCGAGTTTGCCCATAACCTTGCCCTTTTTCATCAATCCGTCTTTAAGATAATACATTGGCCCGCCTGAAATTGAGCCGTCTTTTCCTATTTTTCGGTATTTAATGCCAAGCGTACACTCCGCAAATTTTAATGACATGCCGAGCAGCCCTGCTACTATCATCCAAAATGTTGCCCCCGGTCCGCCAATTCCTATGGCAAGCGCCACACCTGCAATATTACCCATGCCAACGGTAGCCGACAGTGCCGTGGTAACACTTTGGAAAGGCGTTACTTCGCCCTTTGAACCTTTTTTTGTGTATTTGCCTTTTAAAATGTCGATAGCATGTTTTATACCCCTTAAACCTATAAATTTTAAGTAAATAGTAAAAAATATTCCCCCGGCAAAAAGCCATATAACAATAAACCTCAATGGTGCTTTAACGGGTTCGCCTGCCTCATTATATACGGGTTGCCCTGTTTTGTCATAAACTTGATCGTCATAAATACCCATTAACGAAAAAGGATCGACAAACAGAAATTTTTCTAATCCCGAAACAAGGGGGGTAAACGCCTTATCAATTTTTTGGCTAAATGTTAACTCTTTATCACTCTTTTGTGCTTGTGCTTGTTCTTCTGCAAACAAATTAAAACTTAATGCCATTAGAAGGATACCTAACACTATTTTTTTTATAAAAACGCCCATAATTTATATGTTTATTTTAACCTGTAAATCTCTTTAATATCTTCCATTATTTTATGAAAATCAATCTTTAAATCAATAAGTTCGCCCGTACTAATGTCAAAAACCCAACCATGCACTTTAAGTCCCCTGCTTTTATAAGCTTTTTGTACTACAGCTGTTTTTATTACATTTATGCACTGCTCTTGCACATTCAGCTCAACAAGCCGTTTGTATCTTTTATCTTCGTTTTCAATTTTATTAAGCTCTTTTTTATGCAACCTATATACGTCGCGAATATTCCTTAGCCAAGGGTTTAGTATTCCTAAATCGGCATGCTGCATGGCTGCCTCAATTCCCCCGCAATAATAGTGTCCTGCAACTACAATATGGTTAACCTTTAAATGGTCAACCGCATAGTTTATTACCGACATAACACTTAAGTCGTTGTTTGGCACCATGTTGGCTATATTCCTATGCACAAAAACATCGCCCGGGTCAATTCCCATAAGCGTTTCGGCTGCCACCCTACTGTCAGAACACCCTATATATAAAAATTCGGGGTTTTGCCCTTTTTTTAAATTTTCAAAGTAATTTTCATCCTTTTCCAACTGCTCTAACACCCACTTTTTATTTTTCTTGAATATTTTTTCGATAACCATAAGCTGTTTTTTTTGGAATGTGTAATACGACTACTAAAGTAACAATATTTTTCAAAAACATTAAACTTGTTGCTACTCGGCAGGAATAAAGTAATGGCATAGCCACCTATACAAAACTATTTACGTTTCTTCACTCTTTTATCGGGTGCTTTATACCTACCCCAAAACTTATACTTTGTAAATGATGATAATACAAAAATCCTTTCAAACAGTTTAAACCGCAATAACCAATGCATAATTCGATATGCTAAAAACAAAAGCGGAAAGAACAGGATTGTAGTTAGCAAAAACATAATATTTTTATCTTGCAAAAATTGCAAATCGGATAAAGGCTCAAGTGTTAAAGCTAAATTAATCAGGTATGCTGCAAATGACATTAAAACAATTGAACCCGCAATAATAAAACCATGCGCCGTTTCAATAGCTTTTTTATGGCAGCTGCTCATACATTTCATGCAACTCTCGCATTTTGTTGTCCAAAACATTCTATTGCCAACCTGCTTTATTGCCTGAACCGGACAGGCTTTTTCGCACAGCCCGCACATATCACAATCTGACGATGCAATAAACGATTTTGCAAAAAGGTATTTCCCAAAAAGAATATATAAAACTGATATTGGCGAAATTATCATATCTTGAATAATGTCGTACAAAGCCCTAAAACTCTTTTTGCCACCTATAATTTTTATTGCAAAACCCCTTACTTTCGGCTCAGTATGTTGATATATTAATTCAATCCCTTTTTTTCTGACGGCAGGGTGCAACGACAGCCAATTTGAAGGCAAATCAACAGGTTGCAACCCAATTATTTTAAAGCCTTTTAAGCGAAGTTTAATTGATGCCCAATAGTGCAACACGCCGCTTAACCCGAGAATGAATATTTTGCCAAGCCGTAACCCTGCGCGCGTGTTAGCGACAAAAACACCGCAATTTTTAACTTTCGGGAAACGGCTTATGAACTTTCGCATTATTTCAGGAAAATGAAACCCGTGTGTTGGCGATATAAAACCAACCAAAGTATCCTCCTCAGGTTGTGCTATCGGTTTATTCTGTATTTTTACAATATTAACAATTTCAGCATCAACCCCTTGCCTTTGAGCTTCTTCGCCAATCCAAAATGCAGTATTCTTTGCATTTCCTGTTCCTGAAAAATAATAAATTACAACCCTGTTAAAATTCATTTTTCTATTTTTTTCAGCAAATCAAATGCTACTCCTCCTCCTCTATCACAATAAATACATCCTCGTTATCTTTTTTCATAAGGTATTTTTCGCGGGCAAATTTTTCTAAATCTTCTTTGTCAGATGTTAGTTCTTTAATACGCTTTTGATCTTCATCAATTTTTGTTTTGTAATATTCCCTCTCCTTTTCAAGCTGGTTAAGCTTTTTCATATCCGAAAACCTATCCAACAAATTATTTTGGTCGAACAGAACAATCCAAACACCAAAAATCAGTATGGTTAAAACAAATTTGTTTCTAAGTATTGGAAAAGTAATATTCCAAAAGCGTTTTGCAGTCATTATATTTTTTTTAGCTAAATTAATATGTAATCGGTTGCTTTTGCAATAGTTTTGTATTTTTTTATCGAAAAGTTATCCACAAATCAACCGCCACTAACCAAATGTAGCACGGTAACATTATCGCCCTGCTTTATGAAACTGCTTTCGTATTGGTCTTTTTTTATCAATTTGCCGTTAATTTTTATTACCAGCATTTTAAATGTAAAATTTTTATAATTAAGCAACTCCCTAACCGATAATGAATCCTTATCAATTGATTCTTTTCTGTTGTTCAGTATAATCTCCATGTTTTTATTTTTTCAATAATATCTCTAAAACCTGATTTGCCTGCATATTTGCAACAACCCCTACCCTTGGCCCAATCGGGGGCATATCATCACTTACCTCACTAATTTTGTCGCCGCAAATATAAATATTATCTATTTTATCGGTTTTAATGCTGTTGTTATCGCCCCAGCCCGCCATGCCCGAACCTACAATTAAAGGTTTGTTTGGCAAATGCTCTATTACGGCTTCAATCAACATCTGTTTTTGTGCCTTATCGTCAAAAGCCTCAACAATTACGTCGCAATCATTAAAAATTTGTTTAATATCGGCAGCCATAAGTTTTTTATCAACCAACTGCAATTGCAAATTAGGTTTAATGCGGTACAAATTTGCAGCCAACGCCTCAACCTTTTTTTGCCCAATTTGGTCGCTAAAATAAAATTGCCTGTTTAAATTCGACTTGCTTACCACATCAAAATCGGCAATAATAAGCTTTCCCAAACCTGCCCTAACCAACGATACTGCACAATTTGACCCCAGTCCGCCTGCGCCGGCAATACCAACTTTGCATTTAAACAGTATTTGCTCTATTTCATTTAACTTCATTAGTTTAAATTGTTGTTAATTTGCCCAACCCGCTCCTCACAATGCTTGCCCCGTTTTTCTCGATAAGAATATACAATACATTTTTTACCAAAAATAATACAACATTTGCAAAAAAATATTATTTCCTCTACAAATCATGTTTTCTATAACATATGATATAAAAAATCAAATATCAAAGTTGCCATTAATAACTTCAACAATCTGTAATTAAAGTAATTAAAAATATAATATGGCAGTATTATTATCGAATTGATATAAATAATTGACTGTAACCGAATTGCATAGTTTTTCATATTGATAAAATTCATAGATAAAATTGTAGTATTTATTACTTTTGCATAAAATATAAAAAGCAAACTGCTTTAATATAGCAATTACTAACAATAAATATGGGAGGAACATCAATGAACCTTGAAGAAATTAAACAAGCGCACAAACTGCTTAAAGAGTATAAGTACGAATGGCATCCTATTGACAAAGGGTATAACAACCGTACGCTTTATGTAAATTTGGATGATAACCGAATTGAGGAAAAACCGGTTACCCAACTTATGAAAGATAAATTTATTGGTGGCAAAGGTTTTGGTTTAAAGCTTTTATGGGAAGCAACAAAACCTGAAACAAAATGGAACGACCCCGAGAATGAAATAATAATATCACCCGGACCCATTGCCGGCATAACCCAATACTCAGGTACAGGCAAATCATTGGTAGTTACCGTTTCGCCCACCGATTTTATTATGGACAGCAATGTAGGTGGTTTTTATGGGCCATTCCTGAAATTTTGTGGGTTTGATGCCATCGAAATTCAAGGAAAAGCCAAAAACGATGTTATTATCGTAATTGATGAAACTACCGAAACAATAACTATTGAAGAAGCTCCGCTTGAAGAGCACGACAGCCACCTGTTGGCCGACCAACTAACAAAAATGTATGCCGATGAGGGCAAAGAGATAAACGTATCGGTAGTGTCGGCAGGGCAAGCAGCCGAAAACTCATTGATAGGAATGCTTAACTTTAGCTTTTACGACAAAAAACGTAAAGAGATTCGTTTAAAGCAAGCAGGGCGCGGCGGAATAGGGACTGTTTTTCGCGATAAAAAAATCAAGGCCCTGGTAACCAAAGTGAAAAAAATTAGCGGCAACCTGAACAATGCCGTTGACATGCCCTCGATTATTGAGCGCGGCAAACGCTTTAACAAAGAGATGCGCGAGCTTGACGACTCGCAATGCAAGATGACCCAAATAGGTACTGCCCACCTAATGGAGATAATGAACGACTATGACCTCCTCCCCACAAACAATTATAAATTTGGTGCTCACGACGATATAAAAAATATTGACTCGCATGAGTGGAAACGACGTTTTACACAAGGCGTGCCCGACGGATGCTGGTTAGGCTGCAACATGAGCTGCGCCAAAGGAATTGACCATTACGAATTGCAGTCGGGCCCATATAAAGGCCAAAAAGTTATTGTTGACGGACCGGAATATGAAAACGCTGCCGGCTTAGGCTCAAACTGCGGTATTTTCGACCCCGACTATATTATTGAAGCCAACTTTTACTGCGACACATACGGTATTTGCACAATTACATGGGGAACGCTTATGGCATTTGTAATGGAGTGTTATGAAAATGGCATCCTTAACAAAGAGCGCACAGGCGGGTTAGACCTTAATTTTGGCAATAAAGAGAACGCAATGGAGGTAATGCACCAACTTGCACGCGGCGAAGGATTCGGAAAAATTGCAGGACTGGGGATTTCCCAAATGAAAAAACTGTTTGTTAAAAACGGCTGGGGCGATGCAGACTTCCTTAACGACATAGGAATGGTAAACAAAAACCTTGAATACTCAGAGTATGTTTCAAAAGAGTCGTTGGCACAACAAGGTGGTTTTGCCATGACAAACAAAGGGCCACAACATGACGAGGCTTGGCTTATTTTTATGGATATGGTAAATAACCAAATCCCCTCTTTTGAAGATAAAGCCGAGGCCCTACACTATTTCCCGATGTTCCGCACATGGTTTGGCTTAAACGGGCTTTGTAAATTACCTTGGAACGATGTTGAACCCGAAAATAACGCCGAAACAGACGAGCCGGCAAAAGTTCCTGAGCACGTTGACAATTACGTAACTATTTTTAATGCGGTTACAGGCAAAAAAATCGATAAACACGAAATGATACGCCAGTCGGAAAGGGTTTATAACTTTCAGCGCATTTTTAACATACGCCGCGGGTACGGTATCAGAAAATACGATGCACAACCTTACCGTGCAGCAGGACCTGTTACAAACGAGGAGTACGAATCGCGCCAAGAAAGGTATGACAAACAGTTAACCGACATTGGCTATGACGTTAACGGAAAATCAACCGACGAGAAAAAAGCTGCAATGCGCAAACACCGCGAAGAGCAGTATGAAAAATTATTAGATGCCGTTTACAAACGCCGCGGTTGGTCAGCAAACGGAGTACCTACTTTAGAATACTTAAAAAGTATAGACATGGATTTACCGGAATTGGTTGAAACTATTAAACCACACCTTAAATAGAGTCTGTATATAAAACAGGAGTTTTAAATAAGATAGTTCAAAACGCAATTAATAAGATTTATTAAGCTTACAAAAAAGGCTGACTAAAAAATATTAGTCAGCCTTTTTTATTACCATTAACACTCTTTTTACTCCTCAGTAAAATGATAATGCTTTTTTACATACTCTTCAATTTCCCAGTTGCAATCTAACCCTTTTGGGCATGTAACAAAATCGCCCAGAAGAACTTCATACTCTTTTCCCTCCGCTTTAATTTTAACCCTACCCTCAAGCAGGTAAAACTGTTCCTTTTCATCATAACTCCACTCAAAAACCGAAGCTTCTTTTTCCCAAATAGGCCAATTATTTATGCCCATTTTACGGAATTCATTAGTCGAAATCTTTTTAATTTGAATATCCATAGGCTCAATATTGTGGTTGGTTTGTAACAAAGTTAATAAATTTTTTGATACTTTACAATAAGAACCCAATATTTATCAATATTACCGTAAACCGGAAGCTAACGGCTTATTTGTGAGTATATAACTTACAAATAAACCACTATGGACTTAATAAGCAATGCTCAACGCACAATTTTCATTTTTAAAAAAGAGTAATAAAAAAGCATATACATCAACTAAAACTAAACCCTAAAAAGCAAATTTTATACCCTGTGCCAATGGCAACTCGTTACCATAGTTAATGGTATTGGTTTGCCTCCGCATATAAGCCTTCCAACTGTCTGAGCCCGACTCCCTGCCGCCACCGGTATCTTTTTCCCCTCCAAAGGCGCCACCAATCTCAGCCCCTGATGTACCCGAATTTACATTTGCTATTCCGCAATCGGAGCCCACTCCGGACAAAAACATCTCCGACTCGCGCATATTTAAAGTAAAAACCGATGACGACAACCCCTGCGGAACGTTATTATTTAACTCTATCGCCTCTTCAAAAGTCTTATATTTAATTAGATAAACAATGGGGGCAAAAGTCTCCTCCTGAACAATCTTATAATAATTCTCGGCCTCAACAATTGCAGGCACAACAAAATTTTTGCTTTTATACTGCTTGCCCATAAGGCTTTTTCCTCCAAAAATAACCTTGCCACCCTCAGCTACAGCTCTTTGCAGGGCATTTTCAAATGCTTTAACAGAATATCCATCAATTAAAGGACCTATCAAAGCCTCTCCGTCAAGCGGATTCCCAATTTTACAGCCCAACTGCTTATATGCACCAACCAACGATTTTTTGACATTATCATAAATGCTTTCGTGCACAATCACCCTACGTGTTGATGTGCAACGCTGGCCGGCAGTACCAACCGCACCAAAAACTATTGATGGTATTGCCATGCTCAAATCGGCATGTTGCGAAACAATAACGGCATTATTGCCACCCAGCTCCATTATGGTTTTACCCAAGCGCGCACCTACTATTTCGCTGGCATGCTTTCCAACTTTAGTTGAACCCGTTAATGAAATCAGGGGGATACGCCTATCTTTCAGCATGTCGTCGCCAAACTCTTTCGATGACCCGATAATCAGGTTAAAAACCCCCTCGGGAACACCATTCTCTTTAAGTACGTTTTGTATTATTTTTTGGGTGGCAATAGCTGCCAACGGAGTTTTTGAGCTGGGTTTCCAAACAACAACATTTCCGGCAATAGCCGCAACCATGCTGTTCCATGCCCATACGGCAACCGGAAAATTAAACGATGTGATAACACCAACTACCCCCAAAGGATGATATTGGTCGTACATACGGTGGTTTTTTCGCTCCGAGTGCATGGTAAAGCCATTTAGCAGCCGCGACTGTCCAACCGCAAAATCGCAAATATCAATCATCTCCTGCACCTCTCCCAGCCCTTCTTGAATTATCTTACCCATCTCTAACGTAACCAACTCTCCCAAATCATCTTTTGCATTACGCAACGCAAGCCCAATTTGCCTAACAACCTCGCCCCTTTCGGGAGCAGGTATTGTGCGCCAAACCTTAAAAGCCTCGGTAGCCTTTGCCATTACATAACCATAATCGTCTTTGCCGGCCGAATAAACCGACCCAATTTTTGTATTGTCGATGGGCGATATCGAATCAATCAACACCCCATTGGTTTTTCTCCAACTTACACCTGTTGAAACACCAAAATTATACTCTTCAATTCCTAATTTCAATAATAATTTATTCATAACGGTATTTGTTAAATCTCACACTTATGTGTTTACCCTCTTGCCAAAATTATATGGCGGGAGGTTCCCCACAACTTGCTGCGAAATACAATATTTTTTACAAAATTGACACCTCGTCTGCTTACAGCGAGGTTGTTAATAAATTTCTACTTCAAATCTGCTAAAGCAAGTTTTAAGCATTATATAATTGGTACTACTTGCCCAAAAACGGATATTTAAAACTATTGTCGGGCAAAAAGTTCTCTTTAATCGTACGCGGCGATACCCAGCGCAATAAATTTATTGCCGAGCCTGCCTTATCGTTTGTTCCGCTTCCGCGAGCACCACCAAATGGCTGCTGCCCCACAACCGCCCCTGTTGGCTTATCGTTAATATAAAAATTGCCCGCTGCATGTTTTAAAATTTTTGATGCCAAGTCGATGGCCTTGCGATCTTTTGAGAAAATTGACCCCGTTAGCCCGTAAACAGAGGTTGCATTTACCAATTCCAACACCTCCTCAAATTTATCGTCATCGTACAGGTAAATGGTAACCACCGGCCCAAAAATCTCCTCCTCCATAGTCTCGTAATGCGGGTTGGTTGTTAAAATAACCGTCGGTTCAATGAAATAGCCCACCGATTTATCGCAATTGCCCCCAAACACAACTTCACAATCATTTGACTGTTTTGCCCTATCAATATATTTTGCAATATTATCAAACGACTTTTCGTCGATAACGGCATTAAAAAAATTACCGAAATCATCGGGTACACCCATTTTCATATCCTCTAAATCGCACTTTATTTCGCCGTAAATTGTATCCCAGCTCTGTTTTGGGATATACACGCGCGATGCCGCCGAGCATTTTTGCCCCTGATACTCAAAACCACCCCTTGTAATTGCCGTTGCAACCTGACTCGGCCTTGCAGATTTATGCATAACCACAAAGTTTTTTCCTCCGGTTTCGCCCACAATTCGGGGGTACGATTTATATTTATGAATGTTGTCGCCTATAGTTTTCCAAATATCCTGAAACACGCCTGTTGAGCCGGTAAAATGCACGCCCGCAAAATCGGGGTGGGTAAAGCACGTATCGGAAACATCGCGCCCCGATACAAAAACCATATTTATAACGCCATCGGGCAAACCGGCCTCCTGCAATACTTCCATAATCAACTTTGCTGAATATATCTGCTTTTCGGCGGGTTTCCACACAACGGTATTACCCATCATTGCAGGTGCGGTAGGCAAATTGCCGCCTATTGACGTAAAATTAAACGGTGTAATTGCCAAAACAAACCCTTCAAGCGGACGCTGCTCGGTACGGTTCCAAACCATTGCGTTCGATTCGGGTTGCTGCTCCATTATCTCAGTCATATAGCGAACATTAAACCTGAAAAAGTCAATCAGCTCGGCTACCGCATCAATTTCCGATTGATAAGGGTTTTTTGACTGCCCCACCATAGTGGCTGCGTTTACACGATACCTGTAAGGCCCTGCTATTAAATTTGCCGCTTTTAAAAATATCGATGCACGGCTTTTCCAATCCATATTTTCCCACTCTGCCTTGGCAGAAAGGGCTGCATCAATAGCCTGCATAATATGCTCCTTACCTCCTCGATGGTAAAAACCTATTTTGTGTTTGCGGTTATGCGGCGGATTAATATCAACCCTGTTTTCGGTTGTAACCTCCTTGCCGCCAATTATCATTGGTATCTCCTCAACTGTATTGTTTAAGCAATCGAGCCTGTTTTCAAGCTCTTTGCGCTCCTTTGTTCCGGGGGCATAACTATAAATAGGTTCGTTTTGTGCAGGCGGAACTATAAAAAAACTACTCTTCATTATATACTTTATTTAGATTCATTATAAATTACTTATATAACCATCATTTACCTGTTTAGTTTTAATAAAACCCGTTTATTTAAAAAAGGCCATAAAAACATCAAATCCGTTATGCATATTTTTGCATAACGCAATTTTAAGAAATATTTCTCAATTATGAACCAAAAAAAATTGCGCAGGCTACATAATAAATTTATTATGCATTATATATCAGGCGTTTGACATAAAACAAAAATATCATGTTTACAAACATAATTGCAAACAATAACAATTATATGCACATTTTAATAGTTTTGCATCAAACAAAAAAATAGACACGCTATGTTTAAAACAAATGAATATTTTGACGGAAAAGTAAAGTCGATTGCTTTTAAAACAGACGAAGGTGCAGCCACTATTGGTGTTATGGCTGCAGGCGAGTATGAATTTGGCACTTCAACGGTTGAACACATGACAGTAACCTCGGGCAAAATGGAAGTTCAATTACCGGGGGAATCGGCATGGAACACCTATAAACCTTTCGAGACTTTTATAGTTGATAAAGACGTATCGTTTAAAGTAAAGGTTAATGGCGACACCTCATATAGGTGCCTTTATAAGTAATTGAAAATATTTTATAATTAGCGTGGGTTTTATTTTGTGTAAAGCCCACGCTTTTTTTTAACAACCGAGGCATACTTTTCCCCTTACCGTTTTATCCATTTGCCGTAAACCGTTTTTTTGCCGTTTGCGGTTATTTTATAAATATACAAGCCCTTGGGCATGTCGGCAGTATTTACCACCCTGCCTTTGCCGTTTAACCCACATGTTAAAATTGCTTTCCCAGCAATGCCGTAAAATACAATTTTAGTATTTTGCCAGCCGCTTATACCCTTTATGGCAACTAAACCGCTGCCCGGATTAGGGTAAAGGCAAACGCCATGCCTGTTGTTTTGCGGCCATATCGTTGTTAAGGTGTCAACAACAAAATAAGCATATGCAAGTTGCGATTGGTAATTGCCGTTATATGCAATGTAGCGGCACAGGTCGGTGCCGGCAAACCCTTGGTTGGGGGTATAGACAACCTTGCCGCCGGCTTCCCAGTCAAGCGTGTCGTTTGTGGGTCCTACAACAACATCCATTGTTAAGGCAAACGGCGGCTCGCCCAAATCGTTATTTAGCAGGTTTGCTGTTTTTGAGGCGTCGCCCTTGTACAGTTTTATTGAATCGGTAATTGCCACGGGTATTAAAAAAGGTATCTCGTAACCTTTTGTGCAGCCCGCAGGGCTGAGTATATAAGTGGTGTGGTTGCCTACGCTGTCTTGGCAGTAAAACTTCAGGTCGAAGGCCTTGGCCGCCTCTTGGGTAAACGGCGTAAGGTCGGCCGAGTACAGCGAGCCGACATCGAAACGCTCAAGCTCCTCTATATAGTTTAAGCTTAGCGCAACCCAATTGTCGGTGCCGTGTGTTTTTGCCCACGCCTTTGTCGTTTGCGGGTTTAACGGCTGGTAGTCTTTCATGTTTTTCAAATCGGCTGCCGAAAAAACAAGGGTGCACTGCTCGCCGACCTTTAGCCTGTGCCACGGCACGCCGCTTGAGTTGCGCACCTGTATGTTGTGTATTTTTGGCGGTTGCTTATCACCTTTTGTCAAGTCAAATGTCGATTCTACCGTTACAAGCCCCCTGTTGCCGCCTATGTAGTAATCATCGTCTTTTATAAAAAAGGTGTATTCGCCGGGGGTAACAGCAAGCGGCTGCTGTGCATCCCAACCAGTGATTGTTTTTGCTATTGTTTGGCTGTTGGCATCTGCCAGCTCAATGTTGTATACCTTTTCCCAATCGGGGTGTGCCAACCACGAGTGGAAACAGCTGTAGATATCGTAAAATCTTACAGTTGAGTCGGTGTTGCGGGTGTTTACCCATATGTTGACGGGGCCGTTGTCGATATTGACGGTGTCGCCGTTATCCCATTGGTGGTAAAGGTTTGACGAATATGGCTTAAAAAGGTGTGCAAACGACATCTTGCCGTCTTCCCAGCCGCGGAAAGGGCACCATGAAAAATCGTTGTAGTAAAGAAAGTTGGGGTATGAGAAATTTACGGAATCTACATAGGCGTTATGATAATAATTAAATGTAGCCATACCGGGTTGGTATTGCCCAATAGGGCAATATACAATTCCATATATACTACTGCTAACTTCTGAATCTATTTGAGCCGGCATAAGGTTAAAATCATATCCGATAATAGGCAGTCCGTTAATATTGAATGTTTGTTTTGCAAAATCATTAGCACTATTGATCAGCCATGTGGTATCGGCATTATTGTTTGTGAACCACATTTTAGGGTATTGATAAAATGCAGTATTATAGTTTGTGGTATCAAAATACAACTCGCTAAAACGAAAAGATGCAAAGCTTTTATTGGCATAAACAGGAAAATTGCCATATGACTGATCCACAAAGCCATAGCTAACCAAATCATCAACCAACCAATAAAAAGCAACTATTTTCATTGTTGTTAGGTTTGTTTCGCTATATTTTTCCCCATCAACATACGTACCATCAAATTTAATAACATGTTTAGCATTGTTATAGTTAAAATGCAGGGTATCGTGAGCCATATCCTCATTAATACTAAACTCTTTAAAAAGCAGTTTTAGCTTTCTGTTTTCTACAGCATAATTGCTAGAGAAAAAAATAGATTTGTAGTTGCCGGGGTGTAAATAAAACTTAAATAGCGTATAGCCCTGATTAACAGGGGTAACAGAGCTATAATATTTTAACAAATCAGTATTAACAAGAAAAGGATAAAAAGTATATGAGCTAAACGACAAATAGATAGGTATGGAGTCGGATTTTGGTTTTTTTGGGACAAACAGCGAATCGCGGGTTATGGTAATGCGCACCCCCGGAAAATCGTCGGATTTGATTTCGGTTTTTACTATTTGTGACACGGCGCTTAATTGCAACAGACCAATAAGCAGGGTTAGTTGTAGGATTTTCATAACAGGGGTTTTAGATAGGTTTATCAATATGTTTATGTTTGCAATTGAATGTTTAAAAAGTAAAAGTAATTAATAATAGTCGGGGCTCAACTTTTTTATTTATTGTGTTTTAATATTTACAGTCGCAATTTTCAATAAACCATAGTCGAACCCCGACTTTTTCAGATACTCTATTTGTTAATATTCATCACACTCTTGCAGTGCATCCTCAGCTTCGGTAATAACAATCCTTTTATACCATTTAAAATCAAAGTTTAATATGCCGGCAGCTCCCTTCTCAAACCTTACGGTAATATAATTAGGGCTTAGCCAGACCTCCCAAACAGGCCCTGTGCCGTTTTGTAATGGCAAAACAGTATGGGTTACCGTAATATAACCGCCCGATTGACTGGTTTGTACCCAAAAATGACAATTTGAGGGTACAGGAGCAATTATATCATTAGTATTATCGTAATCTACTTTATAAATAAAAGGGGTATAATAATCGGGTTCGCCCCACTTATCGACATTTATATGGCATGACAATTGCGAAAAAGCCCCAAAGCTTGTAAATACCATTAAACTTAAAATTATTATTTTTTTCATTTTTGTAATTTTTATGCAGGCTTATGCCTGCTTAATTGTTTTTGCCGTTATTTGGCAATTCACTTAACGCATCAGCTAAAAAAACATTAGCTTAAAAAGCTAAAGTACCTGCTAATAAAGGTTTGCATACTTAGTGCAAATTGGGTACTTTTGTTATACAACAGGCAATGGTGGCAACACCATTGTTGTCCTCAAACGGTGTGGTTGCCCTTTTGGGCTGCTTACGGGTTGTTTTGTTTGCCACACAACAACCTTATAATCATGCTGTTTGAGGCTTTTTTTTGTAAACAGCCCTAATAAATAAACTTATTGCGCATAGGTTTCTCGGTTTTTAATATGTTTGTTTTTACAGTTAAAAGATATTTAGTTGGTTAACCCGACAGCTAAACTACAAAAAAAAGTTACACAAATCCCCCCCCCCTCAAATATGTTAAACAGCATGGCATTTTCAATTATACAGCCCTATTGTTTAAGTTGCTATTTGAAGGCGGATTCTTTAAATTTGCGGCAAACAAATAAAACACAATATTAAAATGGCAGGTTCAAAAGGCTCAAAATACTACAATATTTTTTTAGATTATACTATTAAGCTCGACCACAAAAAACGCGGCAATTTATTAAATGATTACAAATTTAATTTACTGAAACAGGTTCATAAAAGCGGGTCGCTTAAAGCGGCGGCCGAAAAACTTGGAGTAAGCTACCGCAAAGCTTGGGGTAATGTTGAAGATATTGAAAAAGGGCTGGGTTTTAAACTGTTAGAACGCCAGCGCGGCGGAGCCGAAGGGGGTAAAACCACTCTTACATACGAGGGTGAGAGATTAATTGAAGCCTACGAAGAGCTACGTGCAGAGTTTAACAACTCAATTTATAAAATAACAAAAAAGTTTTTCCACTCTTTAAATGACAATAAGTGAAATTAAAAACCACAATCTGCTTTTTTGCCGTTTTATTTAGCCTGTGGGGTTGTGTGCCGGATAAACCAAAAAAAAAGCTGATAATATTTCATGCAGGCAGCCTTGCTGTACCTTTTAAGCAAATTGCAAAGGCATTTGAAGAAAAATACCCCGGAACAAAAGTTGAGCTTGAAGCGTCGGGCAGCCGAACCTGCGCACGAAAAATATCAGATTTAAACAAACCTTGCGACATTATGGCATCGGCCGACTATGGCGTGATTGACAATTTGCTGATACCCGAATATGCAAGCTGGAACCTAAAATTTGCCTCAAATGAAATGATTTTGGCATATTCGCACAAATCAAAATTTCATGATAAAATAAACAGCACAAATTGGTTAAATATACTGTTAAACAAAAATGTAACCTATGGGCGCTCGGACCAAAACTCGGACCCATGCGGGTACAGGACAATATTAACCGCCAAACTTGCAGAAAAATTTTATAATAGGCACGGCCTTGCCGATTCACTTCTTAATAAAGACAACGAGCACATACGCCCAAAAGAGGTTGACCTGCTTGCGCTTCTTGAAGCTCAAGTTATTGATTACCTTTTTATTTACCGCTCGGTAGCCGAACAGCATAATTTACAATATTTACTGTTGCCCGATAGTATAAACCTGAAAAAAACAGAACTTTCGGAATTTTACAAAACAGTTACCGTTGATGTTTCGGGCAAAAGCCCCGGCAAAACAATAACACATAACGGCGAGCCGATGGTTTATGGAATTACACAAATAACCGATGCCCCAAATGCCGATTTGGCAGCTAAATTCCTTAAAATGTTTTTTGTTGACAGCGTTGGCATAAAAATAATGGAACAAAACGGACAGCCCTCAACAACGCCAATGCCATCGGACTCATACAATAACATCCCCGATTTTATAAAACAATTTGCCCTGCCCAATTAATAAAAATTGTTC
>CAYQPP010000032.1:5992-18828 GCA_964419235.1 uncultured Bacteroidales bacterium | reverse complement strand
TTGTTGCATCCTCTCTCTCTTTTGCACTTTTCTTTAAATCACGAGCCAGCTCAATTCTTATTTCATCGGGTTTGCCTAAGTTTTCATCATTAATAATTGCATTAATAACATTTACCATTTGATTAAGTATTTTTTCAACCACAGGGTTTCGCAATGAGTTTTTTGACAAAATTTCTAACCTGTCCTTTAGTGTCCTATTTGTTAATTCCTCCTTTGTTAAAGAGTGTGAATGACTATAACCTGCATAATGGCAAGCCATATCATATTTATTATCCTCTTTTAAATAAGGTAAAATTTTACGAATAGCCTTGCTCGACAAACTACCATAATCTGCTTGTAATGGAATATTAGCAATAAGTTTGGCATACTCATTTTTAAAACCAAATTTAGATTCTAATTTTTGCAACAACTTAAGGTTACCAGTTTCTGAATTATCCCCTTCATAAGAGTACAACAGATGCCAAAGTTGCATAATTGGCTGTTTATCAAAATTATCTTCACTTATACCGGCATCAAAAAACATTATTTCGGTATTAATACCCAATTCTAAAAATTTTGTGCTTACAATTTCATTAATATCAGCAGCTATCATTTTTGAATAATCATATTCTTCTCCCTCACACTCTAATATTTTTTGATAAACCTTGTACAGTTCTGCATTGGTTCTATTTCCTTCAACATCTTTATAATTAATCTCAAATTCCTTTGGCTTATCAACTATTAATTTAAGAATTTCATTATTTGACAATTTATTTTTAATGTTCAATTCATTAAATAGTAAATCTTTGGTTTTTTGCTCTAAACATTTTATTTCACGAGTATTCAAATTTCTAATCTCAATATTGTTTAGTATCTGCCATATTTTAAATTCTTGAAACAAAAGTGTTGATTTAGGAATAGCTTTATGATATTTTTCAAATTCGCATGAGCTTATCAAATGTTTCTGTGATTTAAGCCTACGCTGATAAAATATAATAATATCCCTAATATCGGTTTTTAATTCATCTATTAATTCCGGATAAAACTCTTTTTGTTTTTCCCAAATAGTATTGAATTCATCAAGATAATCTTGACGATAAAAAACTTGATTCTTTAATTTTGTGTGTGGGTTATTATACAATTGGTTATATAAAAATTCGCCAACGGTAAGCTTATTAAAATACAATTCTTTGCTTCTATCGCTAATAGCCCCTAAGTAACCACTTGATGAATTAATATTGTTATTTATCTCAACAATTACATATGCTAATTCCTCTTTTGTTAGCTGATTTGAAATTGCATCGCTTCTCCATTTATATGCTTGTAATTTTACTTCATCTCTTTTCCCTTTATTTTCAGCGGTATAAATGCCATATTTCCCTAAAAATACTTTTGATGTAGCTTGCTTACCCCTGTTACTAATTTGCTCTTTAAAATCGTCAGTTAAAATTTCAGAATAGAATTGCTTCTGAAAATTCCAAATTAAATCAAGCTCTTTTTGTAAATCCGACCTATAAAAATCGGGAATATATTTTTTCCCTTTTTTAAGAATCTCATAAACGTATTGCCCCGGTGTTAAGTTATTGTCATATAAATATTTTGCGACTTCCATTCCGTCAATGACAGTTCCTTCATCTTCCGATTTAGCTTTTCTGCTGCTTTTATACCCTCTTTTTTTGTTTATCATTAACAGCACTTTAGCAAACTCCTCTTTGCTAACCTTTTCGTTTGCCGCTTTTGCTCTTATTTTATATGTTGAAAATGTTGTATTTTTACCATCTTCGCTTAATAAGGAATTACTATTTATGAAACCATTTGTCTGTAAAATATCAATTAATGCATCACGCCTTTGTTGAAAGCGATCTAAATTTCGTCTTGCACCTCTTTTCAATGTCCTATCAGCATTTATTGAAGTTGCTTTCCCTTTCATAAAGTCGCTTTCTTCATCAGTTGTTATTGGAATTACCCTTACACCAAGTTTAATAATTTCTGATTTTTCTTTATCAGTTTCAGCTTCATTTACAAAAGCCCAACCAATGCTTGTAGTCCCCAAATCTAATCCTAATATTTTTTTCATGGCAAATGTTTTTTTTATAACCGTATTGGTTTACTAATTTTTAAACGAACGTACAATTTAACAAAATAATATTACAAATAACCCTTGATTTATATATTTATTTGTGCTATATTCGTAATTCAAACTGAAGCAATTCACAATAAGGATTATTCCGTTGTGAAAACATTCAAGGCGGGACTTATCTCTCGCCTTTTTTCATGTTAAATATACATAATTATTTTTTATTCCTTACCCTTTTAGGGTATGTTTTTATCAAAACACTACCTTTACCCCATGCAACAATTTACCCCAAACAAAAACGCGTTAATTGAGTTGGCAAATGCACGAATGCACTTTGGCAAATACAAAGGAAAACTGCTTATTGAAATACCCGAGCCTTATTATGTGTGGTATCGTCAAAAAGGTTTCCCGCAAGGCAAACTTGGGCAACAACTTGCCGAAATGTACGAGATAAAAGCAAACGGGCTCGAAAACCTAATTTGGCCATTGGTAACAAAAAAATAGCAAACCCAAAAGCGCACTATTTATTATTTCCTTAATCTGTTAATTGGTGGCATTTATTTGTTTATAAAGCTTTTATAAAAACCCATTAAATACAAATTATTTAATAATAGATAATAATAATTAAAAAAGATTCCCTATTTTTCTGAAACAAAATTATTTTCTATCTATTATGGAACAAAAACTTGAAATAGTAAACAACTGGAATCTTAATAAACTAATATCGGAGCTTGAAAGCGGGCAGATAAAAATACCAAAATTTCAGCGCGATTACATATGGGAAAAAACAAAAGTTATAAAACTGCTGAACTCTATTTATCGGCAATACCCCATCGGCTCGTTCTTTTTTTGGATAGCACCACCCGAATACGCAGGCTTTATTCGCGAAAACAACGAGCTTGGCATAAAAAACACCAAACAAAACGGCTCATTTCAGTTTATTTTAGATGGACAACAGCGCCTAATCTCGCTTTTTGTTTCGTTACGCGGAAAAACAATGCACGGCACCGATTATAGCAGTATTTGTTTTAACCCAACCCGCAAAGAGTTTAAAATACCGCGCGGCAAATCAGACAAAAACAATATTCCCGTTTGGAAACTTTTTGATAAAAAAGCATATAACGCCGTATATAAAGAGCTTATTTCAAAATCGACAACAAAAAACAATACCGTTGCCGAAAATTGGCACGCTTGTCATAATGTATTTACAAACTACCCTGTAAGTATTGTAAAAACGGCTAACGAAAATTTAGACGATGTTGTTGAAATTTTTGAACGCATTAACCAAGGCGGAAAACACCTTACTGTTTTTGATTTAATACACGCCACAACATGGTCCGACAGCTTTGACCTTAAAGACGAGATAACCAAATTTAACACCCCCGAGCGTAAAAAGAAATTTGGGCTGCTAAGCAAAAAAGTATTTACCCTTTCGCTTACCCTTAATATTTATGACGATGCCCGAACATTGTACCAGTTAAGGCTAACACCCCAACAGTGCCAAAACATATGGCCTCGCACACGAACAGCATTGGCGGCAACACTAAACTTTTTTAAGCAAATACGTATTACCGACGATTTATCGGCATACCACAACTTTATTCCAATTATTCAATACTATTTTTTTAGCAGCAAGTTAAAAGAGGTTAAGCCCGAACACCAAAAAACTATTGAAAAATGGTTTTGGGATGCCAAATTTAAAAAACGCTACGCATCATCAATATATACTCGCATGAAAGAGGACGCAAACTGGATACTCAATTTGTTAGAACAATAGTACAACTATAAACCGCTGTACTGCACATGTTATTTCAATAAACAAGCAAACAATAATGAGAAGAGAAAAAGTGCAAAAATATAATTACCTGTTTTTTTTAACGCAAATACGAATACTGTTTATTCTGCCGCTTATTTTTATACTATTTGCATATAACGCCTCGGCACAAAACAACAACCTGCTTTTTAACCATATTACAACCAAAAACGGGTTGTCAAACAATATTGTAAATACAGTATATCAAGATAAAAACGGCTTTATGTGGTTTGGCACATTCTCGGGCTTAAACAAATTCGACGGCTATAAATTTACAACGTACAAAACCAATATTGATGATAAATATGCAATAGGCTCAAATTATATTGTTGATATACTTGAAGACAGCGATAGTATTTTTTGGATTGCAACAGCCGATAGTGGCATCTATATTTTAAACAGGGCAAGCGGGTTATTTACCCCTTTTTTAAAAAATACCATCAATAATAAAATCCGCGATATTTTTGAAGACTCAAAAAACACTATTTGGATTGCAACAGCCGGAGGCGGGTTATACCAATATAATAAAAACGACAGTTCAATAATCAACTTTATTAATGATGCTGATAATAAAGCTTCAATTCCAAATAATTATTTAACATCAATAATTGAAGACACATTGCATAATTTATGGTTAGGAACCACCACCGGAAAGTTGATTGAATATAACCCGAAAACATCGGCATTTACAAACCACAAACTCTTCAACAAAAGCCAAGGATTGCTTTTTAGCACTTTTCAGGGTAAAGTATATGTCGATTCAGAAAATGATATTTGGTATTGCACTCCCATAGGGTTATTTGCATATAACCAAAAAACAAATAGCATAAAACATTACAAAAAAGGGGGTACACACCATAATTTAAGCTCAAACGCCGTTACATCGGTTATTGAGTATAAAAAAGGTCTGTTTTTTATTACAACCGACCACGGCGGTTTAAACATATTAAATAAAAAAACCGGTAAAATCAGCTATCATAAATCGGTAAAATGGGATAACACAACCATTAGCAACAATCAGCTTTACAATTTATATAAATCGCGCGAAGGCATTGTTTGGATAGGGAGTTATAATGGCGGCGTAAACATACTTAATGACAAAAATAAATTCCGTTTTCAGAAATACCTTTTAAAAGATAAACAACGGTTAAATTGCTGCAACTCTATCCTATCAATGAGCCAAGATGTTGACGGTAATATTTGGATAGGATACGACGGACAAGGAGTAGATGTTTATAACCCCAAAACAAGCAGCATAAAACACTTTGACAGCAGTAATGATAATACAATAGCCGGTAATGTCATACTATCACTTTATAAAGACAACGTTGGCGATATGTGGATAGGGTATTATTTGAACGGAATGTCAAAGTACAGCCCCAAATCGAAAAAGTTTACGTATTTGCCGCAGTTTACAAACACCGCCAATAAAAACTACCTTAATACTGTTATGTGCTTTTTTAGCTTTCATAACAATAACGAATTCCTGATAGGAACAGCCGGAGCAGGGTTAAAACTGTATAACAAACAGACAAAACAGTATGAAAAGGTTGAACTGCCACAAAAAAGGCAAAACGAAGAGTATAATATTTACAGAATTTATAAAGACAAAAACAAAAACCTATGGATAGGAACCCAATACTGTGTTTTACAGTTTAAGTATGGTGAGTTTAAGCCTTACTATTATTACTATGCCGACACAATCACAAAATATAACTATAAAACAAACGACATACTTGAAGATAGCGACAGCAACTTGTGGTTTGCCACTAACAGCGGGTTAATGCTATTTAACAAACAACAAAACGCAATTATACAACTGCCCGACAGCTTTGGTATAAATAATTACGAAGTAAAATGTATTGTTGAAGACAGCAACAACAATTTTTGGTTAAGCACTAACAACGGCATCTTAAAATTTAACTATAAAAACAACACTTTACACCGTTACGGAATATCCGACGGACTGCAAAGCAGCTCTTTTAATCGCAACTCGGGACTAATTACTAAAAACAACACAATATATTTTGGAGGGCAAAATGGCTTTGTTACTTTTTGCCCAAACGAGGTTAAAGACAACCCATACATACCGCCAATAGTTATTACGGCTTTTAAAATAAAGAATAAAACAGTATCAAATTTAGATTCAAACTCGGTATTAAAAAAACATATAAATTATACACATAAAATAACCCTTTCGTATAAACAAGCCAAAAATATCTCATTTGAGTTTGCAGCATTAAGCTATGTAAATACTAAAAAAAACAAATACAAATACATGTTGGAAGGCGTTGACGGCAACTGGGTAACAAGCAATTATAAACACGAGGCCAAATACACAAACCTAAAACCCCGTGATTACACTTTTAAAATAATAGGCTCAAACAACAACGGCATATGGAACAATACGCCAAAAACAATTAAAATAACAGTAATACCACCATTTTGGAAAACACTTTGGTTTAATATTATTGAAATACTATTACTGATAGCCACAATAGCTTTTATAATATTCCTGCGCGGCAAAAAACTTAAAAGAGAAAAAAATGCCTTGGAAAAAAAGGTTGTTGAAAGAACAAAGCTTATCAGCGAGCAAAAAGAGGAGCTGATTCTGCAAAAAGAGGAGATAGAGAAGCATAAGCAAAACCTTGAGCAAATTGTTGAAAGCAGGACAAAGGAGTTGATAATTGCCAAAGAAAAAGCCGAAGAGTCAGACAAATTAAAATCGGCTTTTCTTGCAAACATGTCGCACGAGATACGCACACCGCTTAATGCAATAATAGGCTTCTCTTCGCTGTTAGCCGACACCAACCTGCCTTTGGCCGACAACAAAAGATATAATTCGATTATACAAGACAACACCAACTTTTTATTACGCCTTATCGACGATATACTCGATATTTCAACAATTGAAGCAAACCAATTGATAATAAACAACGAAATTTTTTATATAAATGAGTTGTTAGACAACCTATACTCAAACTTTTCGTTAACAAACAAAAACAGCAATATTGAAATTGTTCTGAAAAATGAGTTAGCCGGTCAACTAATAAAAATAAATACCGACAGGCTACGGATTAGACAGATATTAAACAATTTAATGCAAAATGCCATAAAATTTACCGAAAAAGGAGTTATTGAACTTGGCTTTTACAGCAAAAACGAAGATTATGTTTTTTATGTAAAAGATACCGGGGTGGGAATTTCAAATACCGATTTGAAAAAAGTGTTCCACCGCTTTTATAAGTTAGACAAAAAAGACTCAATTAGGGGTATAGGCTTAGGTCTTGCCATTTCAAAAAAACTTGCCACTAAACTTGGTGGCGATTTAACCGCTGAATCGGAATTAAAAAAAGGCACAACATTTTATTTCACAATCAAAAAAAATAAAATATTAACCAATAAAGAGCTCGCCATACCTAAAACCATTGAGCACAGCAATATAAAATGGAACAAAAAAAAGATTCTTATTGTTGAAAATGAGCCTGCAAACTCACTGTTCCTCAAAAAAGTACTCGAAAAAACCGATTCTATTATAACAGTTACAAACAATGGCTTAGAAGCCATCGAATTAATTAAAGCCGGCAAAAAATTCGATGTTGTTTTTATGGACATTAAAATGCCGGTAATGGATGGCTACGAAGCACTTAAAATAATAAAAAAAATCAACCCCAATCAAATAGTAATAGCACAAACGGCATATGCCCGTATCGACGACGAATTTAAACTGTACGAGGCAGGCTTTGATGAATATATAGCCAAACCTATTAATATTGAAGAACTATTTAAAAAAACCGAAAATATTTTTAAACAATAAACAGAATTGCCCAATAATGATTTTAATAAAAAAAATATCTGCAATATTTTCCCTTTTCCTAATATCAGTTAGCTTTTTACAAGCACAAAGCCAAACCGATAGTTTAAAATCTGTTTTAAGCCATACAAAAAACGACACCATATATGTTGAAACCCTAAACAAACTATCGAAAATTTATCGTTGGCAAAACCCAGTATTGGCATTAGATTATGCCGTAAAAGCCGAAAAAATAGCAAAAAACAACAATTGCCATAGTGGCTTAGCATTGGCATACCACAATATTGGGGCACTATATGCCGACAAAGGCAACAACCAACTTGCACTTGAAAACTATAACAAATGTTTTAAACTTTATCAGTTATACAATAACAAAACCGGCTTGGCAAATGTGTATGGCAACATGGGGCTGATTTACCGACGTCAAAAAAAATACGATAAAGCCCTTGAATTTCATAACAAAAGCTTAAAAATAAAAAAGCTGCTAAACGATAGTATTGGCATAGCATATTCATATGGAAATATAGGCTTGGTTTATTCTGAGCAGGGGAAATACGACAAGGCACTAATTCATTTTTACAATAGCCTGCGGCTAAAAGAGTCTTTAAACGATAAATACGGCATGGCAAACTCATATGGCAATATCGGGGTTATATATTTTGAAATAGAGAGCTACGATCAAGCACAAGTAAATTTAGAGCGAAGCCTTATGCTGTTTGAAAAAACAGGCAACAAAACGGGTATTGCCGAATCGCTTTTATATTTGGGCGAGATATATAAAAACCAAAACATGAACAACAAGGCAATTGAAGCCTTAAACCAAAGCTTGGAGATTAATAAACAAAAAGGCAACATTGAAGGTATTGCCGATGCATATCTTAAAATAGGAAAAATAAAGGCGTCAATGGGCAATTATTACCAAGCATACAATGATTATATTAACAGCTTGCATTACTACGAAGAAATACAAAATTTACAGGGTGTGGTAAACTCAAAACTACTGCTCGCAAAATACTATTTTCATTTTAACGACCTCGAAAATGCAAAAGCCCAACTAAAAAAAGCACTCTTAATTGCCAAAGGACATGATTTTATAAAAGAAGAGTGCGAAATTTTAAAGCTATTGGCAAATATTTATTTAATACAAGAGAACTACTTTAGAGCCTCAAAAATACTTTTACAAGCCAACCTGCTATCCGATTCGCTGAGCATAAAAAATATGGATAAAGAGATTACCCAAATTCGGATGCAGTACGAATTTGATAAAAAAATGCAGCAAAAAGAGATTGAAGCAATGCGCATTAATGCAAGCAACAAGCTACATATTCAAAAAACAAATATGGTGCGTAATATTATTGCAGCATTTTTTTTAATCTCCTTAATTATATCAATAGCTTTTTATAAAAATTCGGTTAATATCAAAAAACAGAACGAAACTCTCGAAAAACAAAAAAACCTAATCAATAACCAATTAAAAGAGCTTAAAGAACAAAAAAATACACTCGAAAAAGCAAACCATACTAAAGATAAATTTTTGTCGATTATTGGACACGACCTACGAAACCCCTTTAATGCAATAAACAGTTTTGTTGCATTGGTAACCGAACAGCCACATGAGCTAAATGATGATATGCTTATGAAATACCTGTTTTTAATTAAAGATGCAGGGGCAAACGCCATGAGTTTGCTCGACAACTTGTTAGAATGGGCAAAAACCCAAAGCGGCGAAATTGTTGCACAAAAAGAGAATGTTTTATTAAATTACATACTTAGAGGCAATGTGCTTTTAATTAAAGAGATGGCACGTCAAAAAAATATTGAACTTATTGAAGACCTGCAAGGCAACCCATCGGTACTAATTGACAAAAACATGATTAATACCGTTATTCGTAATTTACTGTCGAATGCCCTAAAGTTTACCAATAGCAATGGTAAAATATGGGTTAAAACCATTATTAAAAACAACGAAATCAAAGTAATTATACAAGATACCGGCGTTGGAATATCAGAAGAGATGCTAAGCACTTTATTTGAACCAAGTGTAATAAAAAAAGGACTCAATGGAATGGCATCGTCGGGGTTAGGCCTAATTTTATGTAAAGAGTTTTTGCTTGAGCACAACCAAGAATTAAGGGTTGACAGCAAAATAAACTATGGAACAGCTTTTTGGTTTTATCTACCGCTTGTTAATGATAACAACGAGTCGTTAAATAAATAAAAAATACTAAAAACATGAAAACAGTTAAATGGGTATTTATCATTTCTATTATTTGTGCTTTATCATATTTTGTATATGTAAATACAATACCAAAAATTACAAACAATGAAATTACTGCCAAAAACACTTCGGAAATACAAATAAAAAAACGATACGACAAAAAGGGAAACCTAAAATCGGATGTTGAACTTTTAAAAGGAGTACGACACGGAGTAGCCCATAATTACTACACCGATGGCAGCATACACTCAACCATTAACTACAAAAACGGAGATAAAGAGGGAATAAGCACTTGGTTTTACGAAAACGGCAAACCATATCGTAAAACACCATTTATAAAAGGACAAAAACACGGAACACAAAAAAAATATTACAAAACAGGGCTGCTAATGGCCGAAATACCATACAATAAAAATGAGTTGCAACCCGGTACAAAAGAGTACACAGAAACCGGCAAACTTATTAAAGACTACCCCACTTACAATTATAAAGTTTTAAACAACACAAATACCAATGGTACAATTATTATTAAGGTAACAGGCAAAAAAATAAATAAAGTAAAATACTCTGCATTCTATTTTAAACAAGGCAAAAAAAATGCTGTTGCAGGAAAGCTCAATAACAAGACTATAGTATTTAGTATTGCATCAAAAAAAGGCGTGAAAGAGCAGATAAAAATAACTATTTGGCTAACCATAAAAACCAAAATGAACAACAAAAAAATAATTGAAAAAATAATACCTGTTGAACTGGGGTAATAAGAGCTATATCAAACGTTGCGTATAAGCATAGTGCGTATTTGAAAATGTTGCTTTCCGGTTCGCACGTAGCTAATTTAATTTACCGGTTACAACCTGCCCAGCCGGTCAGGCGGGTTTAGCAATTTTATTTCCAACCGGAAATTAAATTTGCGGGGTTTATTGCTTGTAAACACTTTCGTATTGCTAATTGGCAGCATTAGGTTTATACCGTGTTGTGCGTAGTTTTTTGTTCAATCATCATTTTTAAGTCGGTTTTCAATATCCATATTTTGATGTAAAATCCTGATAATTTCAATGATATTACCTTTTGTCTTTTTAAAAAAAATCAAATGAGATTTAACTTTTGACATTCTGTATCCAAATCTGACATAATCTATTTTTCTACATAGTTCATAGTTTTCAACTATGAATTCAATTTCATCAATTATTAGATTATGATATCTATCAGCCTGCTCTCTCGACCACTTATTTAACGTGTAAAGCCATATTTTTTCCAAATCAGAAATAGCTCTTTCACTTATTTGATATTTTTTAATCATAAGTATTTTCGATGTAAGTCTGCTAGATGTTTATCCGCATTAAAATTTTCAATCATTGGACTATTTTCTCCTTCGATCAAAGCATTTCTCAATTCTTTTAACTTTTTTTCCTCTGATTCTAAGAGCCTTAATGCAGAACGCATAACTTCACTTGCAGAACTATATTTTCCCGAAGCAACTGATGAGTTAACAAAATCCTCAAAATGCAAACCTAATGATATTGATGTATTTCTTCCCATTTCTATATATTTTTAATTCAAAGTTACCAAATCTTGGTAATCGAATCAAGAAAACTAACAAAAATCTATAATTTAATTTTTTTTTGAAATTACTAATCAGTTATATACCAATTAATAAAAGCTTAAGATTATTAAGCATAGTAACACCGCCCTCTGGGCGGTAATTATAACCGCCCAGAGGGCGGTGTTACTTACGGATTAAAACTAACTCTGTAATGTTTATTAAAATCACAATATCAAGCATATAGCCTACAAATTAGTAGCAAAAAAATAATTTTTCTTACTGTGCCTAACCCCTTTAATATTTTTTATTTTGTAAACGTAATTGAGTACAAAATAGCCTCTAACTGCCTAATATAATTACGTTTGTTAAATTTAGGTGCATAAACATACCCCTCAACGGTAACTATCCTGTTATTTTTTTTGTCTAATTGCGATATGCTTACAAACGGGCCACCCATAAAATCGCCTTTAACCTTCCATAACCCCCGCAGCTCGGCAGTATATTTGCCTTTTAATATATATGAACGATAATTGGGAAAAACCTGCATTTCGGTAGTCATAAATGTTCCGTCGTTAGCGCCGCCCACATAATTTTTTAATAACTCGTTACGCTTATCAATTAACGCATTTACCGTAAAAGCGGCAGTATCAACATAATCGTAATAATAAACAAATATCCCTTGACTAATTTCGGGGGTTTCATGCGAAATCCAAATAAAATTATTGGTATCTAAATCGTAAGTATATCCTTTAGGTATGGTTAAATGAACGCCGGCACTTTTCTCCAGCCTGCTAATAACCTTATGCTCAGAATAGGTTTTATAATTGTCGGATATACGGTCTTTTTCTGCTTTTAAAAGCAAACCCAATATTTTTTGCGAATTGTTATCAAACAGCTTCATAAAACTATCGCGATTAGGAGCAACAATATTAATTACTATTTGGGGTTTTGCCCATTTATCGTATTCAACCTGAATGCCCGGTTTTTCAACCGTGTTCGAAATATTTGTCATTATAATATTTCTGTGTATTCTAAAAAGCTCCGAAAAAGCTTTACGCGAAATATTTACCAAATTAAAAAGCGGTTCGCTTTGTGGCAGCCCGGGTGTATCCTCTGTAAGCAAATTTTTAAAAGCCAACCCGGCAGTACCATCCCAATAGCTTTTGTCCATTACAACAATAACTTCGCCTGCACTACCCGACACGCCCGGCAACAGGTTTTTTCTTACTTTACCCTGATTGCAACTAAAAGCAGTCAGCATAACCAGTATAATGACAAATAATCTTGAATATTTCATATTTTAATATATTAACTTCAGATTGTAAAAATACAAATTCCTTGAACTTGTACAGTATAATACTCTATTGTTTGTGCTATTTAATGAGTTTATTT
>CAYQPP010000032.1:0-5892 GCA_964419235.1 uncultured Bacteroidales bacterium | reverse complement strand
TATTTCAGCCAAAATAATTGTGCTAATATCAAATAATTGTTTTATACTAAAATTATTTTCAGTAAACTTGCAATAAGGTGGAATATCTAAAAACCAACATCTATTTATAGAATGAGAAAATTTTACGCTTTAATTATTGGGCTTTTAATATCGTTAAGTGCATTTACACAAATAAATCCACAAATCGATAAAAAAACCTTTTTTAGCTCACAAGAGGGAATTGAATCGGCAAAAAAAGATTTAAAAATTGCCGAAAAGTATTATAAAAAAGGGAAAGGTACTTATGACGAGGCCTTAAAACATTACCTTAAAGTTTATGAATATAACAGCAGCTCAAATGTGCTAAATTTTAAAATTGGGATTTGCTATGTTTGGACAGCCGACAAAAAAGCCGCATTAAAATACTTTTTGAACAGTTCGCCTGAGGTTTCAGAAATTTACTACCTCGCTTTAGGCAGGGCATACCAATATAATTTAAAGTTTGATAAGGCAAAAGAGGCCTATGACAATTATATTAACTCGCTTAAAAAATGGAAACAGCATGACGCCATTAAACTGCACGACCAGCTAATATCGGAATGTGAAGTAGGCAAAGAAATTTTGCAAGACTCCGTTTCGGCGTTTATTATTAACCTTGGCCCAATTGTTAATACTTATTACGATGATTACGGTGCTGTTTTGTCTAACGACGAATCAATAATGTACTTCAATTCAAAACGCCCTGCAAAAGAGCCTAAAAAAAGGGTGTCGCGATATAAGTTTAAAGAGCGGATTTTAATGACAAACAATAACGCCATTGACGAACCCGCCGAGTGGGTTGACGGTATTCCAAAACTTGACTTTTACGTAAACACCAGCATTGCCGGTTTTGACAGAAAAGAGAACCGTATATATTTTTATAAAGGAGAGATGCACAACGGGCGCCTTTTTACAGCAATTTTTGAGGATGGAAAATGGAAAAAAATAAAGCCTATAAAAGGCGGCATTAACCATATAGCCTATAAAGAAACATCAATTTCAATTGACAATAACGGAACAGCTTACTTTATTACCAACCGCCGCGGCGGGTATGGCGACAAAGATATATGGATGGCAACAAAAAAAGGCAAACATAATTATAACAAGCCCGTTAACCTTGGTAGTGTAATAAATACACCTTTTGACGAAGAAGGAGTTTACATTACCCCCGACGGAAACACCTTATACTTTTCATCAAAAGGAAGAAAAGGAATGGGAGGCTTTGATGTGTATAAATCGGTACTAAATGAAAATGGCAACTGGGAAGAGCCCGTTAATATGGGATACCCCATTAACACAACCGCCAACGAGGTTTTTTACCGCCCCACAAAAGACTCGATGGTTGCCATATACTCAACTATTAGGGGCGACAGCTACGGCGGGCTCGATATTTATAAAATACAAATGGACCCGCGTATCCCGTTTAAATTAATTGGTACCGTAACCGATATTGAAACCGGAAAAACACTTTCGGCATCGGTAAACGTATATGATAACATAACTCAAAAATTACTTAAATCGACTGCGGTTGACTCTATTGCCGGAATTTTTATGCTGAATTTTGACGATATAGGCAACTACTTTATACAGATTGATTATGAAGGATATAAATCAATATCAGAAAGAATAAAATGCCCCGATGTAAAATATGCCACCGTAGTTCAAGATTTTGCCATTGAAGCATTAAAACACCCTTTTACCTTAGTTGGAAGGGTTACCGATGTTGATAAAGGAACACCGTTAATGGCAAGCCTTACATTTAAAATGGCAGCTAACCAAGACTCTGTTATCGGGCGTGCCGTTTCGGTTGATTCAACAGGTAATTATACCATTACCTTTGACGATAAATACAATATGGTTATCCAAGTTGAAGCTGACGACTATTTTAGCCTTGACGAACCGCTTAGCGCCGTAAATGAACTAAATAGCGTTATATCAAAAAACATTGAATTAAAGCGCAGCAAAATTGAATATACTTTAACAGGAAGAATTACCGACGACGAAGGTGTAAACCCCGTTCATGCGGCACTTAGCTTTTTTCACCCCGGCGAGGGAGAGCCTTTTACCATTATAGTTTCGGATAGTGCCACCGGTAAATTTACCGCCACTATTGAAGAGCAAGGCCCATTTATGATTGAGGTTGAAGCCAACGGATACTTTTTTATGAATGAAGTATATCAATTCCCCGAAGGACAAACCTTTACTGCAAAAAACTTCAACTTAAAGAAAATGCAAACAGGTGTTAAGCTTGTTATAAATAATATTCTGTTTAACAGCGGAAAAGCAACATTAAAACCGGGGTCGTTTGCCGAATTAGATAAACTGGCAAACCTGCTTTTGAAAAACCCCGATATACGTGTAGAAATATCAGGGCATACCGACAATGTTGGGTCGGCATCGGTAAACAAACGCATTTCAAAATCGCGTGCGCTAACCGTTAAAAACTACCTCGTTTCGCGAGGAGTACCGTCAGATAAGGTTGACTATATGGGATATGGCTATGACCAGCCTATTGCACCAAACGACACTAAAGAGGGACGAGCAAAAAACCGTAGGGTAGAGATGAAAATTATTGATTGACCTATATTAGCAAATGGCACTATTAAAATTAAAACAGATGAAACATAAAAAAACAATTAATATAGTAGCATTTTTTGGCATACTTATAATATTGTCGAGCTGCATAAAAGATGAGATAATACTTAAAGATCCTAAAAATATTACACGCCCACTAAATGGTGCCGGCCCTATTTTTACAGCACACCTTCAAGCAATTGATTTAATCGACAAAATGGACTCGAACCAGTTTATTTATGTTGATGCCGAAGAGCTTATCCATGCCAGCATCGACACATCGTTTACGGTTGTTTATGATAATATTATTGATTTTGACGAACTTACATTGGATAAACTATATAATATTAAAAGTTCAATAATAAAATCAACAAAGGCAAACTTTGTGTTTAAAGACACAATTGCGGCAGCAATAATTGAAGGGCAAAGATTTGACAGCGTTTCCATAAAAGCCGCCCAAATGCAGGTTGAGGTTATCTCACCCGATAACTTTTCAGGCTCTTTTACAATAACTTTTCCTGAACTTACTCTTGCTAATGACACTGTTTTAAAGTTTACCAGCTCGCTTGGCGGAACCTATACTAACAGTAAAAACCTTGAAGGAGGCATGCTCAGGTTCTTTCAAAACAGTACCGATATTAGCTCTTTTAAAGTTGTAACAACAGTTGACGCAACCCCTCCTCAAGGAATACCAACAGATTCGTTGTTAAAGGTGTCTATAAAGATGCTGGACTTTACACCCGATATTATTTTAGGATATTTTGGCAATTTGAATGTTATCGATAAAAAAGAGGAGATGGAATTTGACTTTTTTAAAGATTTCGATTTTACCGACATGATACAGTTTAACGATGTAAACCTTATTTTAAAGATAGAAAATTATTTTGGAGTCCCCGTTTTGGCATCAATAGACAGTATGCTGTTTGAAAATACCGAATCTGGCGATGAAGCAGAATTAGAAAAAAAGGATATTAGAGTAGGTGCTGCAACATACGGACAACCTGTAATCCCAAAAATTGACTCCATTACCATGGATTTAGCCGACGCCATTAATATTGCACCCGATAAGCTGTATTACGAAATAGCAGGGTGGATTAATCCCGATGGCGATACCGGAGCCCAGAATTTTATGGTAAATGACGGAGAAAGCACATTAGAGGCTAATATGCGCATTGACATACCTTTTTGGTTTAAAACCGATAATTACAAAAGAACTGACACAATAAATTTTGATATCAGGAAAACTATTAATGACAGCACAACAATTGATTACCTTGAAGAGATAAACCTATATTTTGATTTTACCAACGGCTTTCCTTTTAGTATTTATGCACAGGCATATATGGTTGATGCACAGGGTGTAACAATTGATTCGTTATTTACCGGAGAGCAATTAATATGGAAATCGCCCAATATTGATGCAACCGGAAGAGCCGGCGAGCCCATATTAAACAAAGTTAATATAAGTATCGACCACGATAAGGCAAAAAAGCTATACGATAACCATTCAACACAAATATTCATTAAATCGAGGGTAAAATCGGGCGGAACAGAACAAAACCCCGAAGCCCCTACTTTTGTAAAGCTGTATTCCGATTATATAATAGATATAAGCATGGCTTTTGAAATAGTAAGCGGTGAAATATAAAATTAACTTTAATAGGAAAAATATTATGAGAAAAATATATACCGGTTCATTAATTTTTATTGTATTTATACTTTTGGGAACAGCACTTAAAGCCCAAAACCCCCTTTCACTCTATTACTTAGAGAATGTTCCGCAAACAGTTTCTATAAATCCGGCAATGGTGCCGCGTGCCAAATCGTTTTTTGGCATTCCGGGTATAGGCTCGGTGTATATGGGCATTAATACCGATATGTTTGGTCCCGATATGATTCAAGAGTATAACGGAGGCTACGTAACACTTACACATGCAGGGTACGATTATAACAAATTTTATGACCGTATAGGTAATGCCGCCAATTTTAGTGCCTATGAAACTGTGGCTCCTATTGTAATAGGTTTTAGCGGTAAAAAGGGATATTTTACATTTTCGTGGACAGAAAAATTTACCGAATCAATGGCAATACCAAAAGATTTTTTCTCTATTTTAGACAAAGGCCTACCCAACGGCTCACACCTCGATTTAAGTCCATTTGCCGTAAATGCACAGTGGTACCGCGAATTGTCTTTTGGGTATTCATATAACTTTATGAGTATGCTCAGGGTTGGTATTCATGCAAAAGTACTACAAGGGCTGGCAGCCGTAAAAACCGATTTTAATAAATTTGACCTAAACACAGGGCTAAAAAAATGGGATTTAGATATGGATGGAACGGTTTACATGTCGGCACCAATTGAGGTTTACACCGATGAAAATGGAATACCCGATTCAATTGTTACTCCTGAAACCGATATGAAAACCCTTATAGATAAAGGGGTATTAAATTTTTCAAATCCAGGCTTTGCCGTCGATTTGGGGGCTGTTTACGAGTATAATAACGTTTGGACTTTCTCGGCATCGGTTAACGATTTAGGTTTTATTAATTGGAACGGCGATTTAAACTCGTTTTCAGTTAATGGACAATACTCTTTTACAGGACTAAAATTCGATAAAACAAATATTGACAGTGTTGGAAAAGCCGTTGATGATTTAATTGATACTGTAAAACAGTCAATTAACTTGAGTCATGGCAATAAAGGCTTTAGTACAGGGTTAGGACCTAAAATATATATTGGGGCTAAATATAACGTAAACCATTACTTTAGTGTAGGTGCATTGTCGCGTACGGTTTTTGCAAAAAACAATTTTAGGCAAGAGTTTAACGTATCGGCAAATATTAATTTATACCATGTACTTACTACTACAATTAACTATACTTTGGCAATAAACGGTGCAAATACTATTGGCTTTGGGTTAGCCCTGCGCGGTGGCCCAATACAGTTTTATATTGCAATGGATTACTTGCCTTACTCGGCTTATAAAAATGTAAAAATCGAAAGCTCAGATGCTAATGGCGATCCGGTTACAGTACCTTTTGTTCCAACAAAGCTTGATAATTTTAATATGATGTTTGGCTTAAACCTTATATTTGGTGCAAATGGTTTCCGCGATGAACCTATGATTGACGCCTATTCGGAATTTTAAAAGACCTGCCAACAGGTTGGTTTTAATAAAAAATTGTATAAATAAAAATACCATGATGCAAAAGTTTTATATTTTGCATCATGGTATTTTTATTTTTAGGGTTACCCATTTAAGTCACATCTCAATTTACAAAAATGACAAACATTCAATA
>CAYQPP010000031.1:15246-18992 GCA_964419235.1 uncultured Bacteroidales bacterium | reverse complement strand
CATAAAATAGATTTTGACACAAATATACAATATTATTTAATGAACACACTACTAGATTTGAAGAAGAAGTTGCACTTGCCTCTTGAATTTTCGGTTTCAGGCACACCAGGCAAAGGGCCTTATACTGCAACTATTACTCCTCCGCTTGATGCAACCGAAGGCAATGTTTATATGAGAATTAGGATTGTATATAATGAAATACCGCAGCCATGTGGCTCATCGGCATATGGCGAAATTGAAGATTATACACTATTTGTAACGCCGCCAATGGCCGATTTTTTTGAATTTGGCTTTAAAGCATCGCTAAACTCGGTATTATCCGAAGATGTTAATGGAACAATATCAGACAGCACGGTTAATGTTATTTTACCACCAAATACTGACAGAAGCGTATTAATTGCATCGTTTGCCATACCCGAAGGAGCAACAGTAACCATAAATTCAGATAATCAAGTGAGTGGCGTTACATCAAATGATTTTACCAATGAGGTAACTTATGTTGTTGCAACAGAAGACAATCAAGATATCAAAAATTGGAAAGTAATTGTTGAGAATGAAGTTTCAATTTCATCAAATCTTGACATGGATGTTGTTATTTATCCTAATCCTGCCACAAATACATTGTTTATTGAGCTTGGAAAAACTAAAAATACAACAACAGTAAACATATTAAATGTTACAGGTGAGGTTGTTCATACTGAGATATTGGAAAGCAACATTTCGCAAATAAATATTGATGATTTAAAGGTTGGATTGTATTTTGTTAAAATTCAAAACAATAACAATACATATATAACTAAATTACTAAAAAAATAGGTACTACCAATCCGCTAAAGCGAGACAGGTTCCGCTAAAGCGAGACCGATTTTAGTGGGTAGATAATAAGAATAGCTCCATAATAAATTGTAGCGCTATGAAAGAAAAACCTTAGTTACTATCCGCTTTTATTGCCTACTAAGTTTGTAGTAGTACAAAAAAATAGATATTAAAAGGGGCTGTCTAAAAAGACAGTCTCTTTTTTTCGATATAGGGTTACCCAATTAAAAAATCCACCTCTCAAAAATGAGAAATGGATTTTAAAAAGTAGTAGTAATATTTTATTACCCCCGAACAAACAGGGCTTTAATAATTAGCCATGCCATTTTTGGGTTTTCTTTTAAGCGGCGAGTCGAATATCCAAACCATTCTTCTCCGAATGGTACATAAACGCGCATTTTGTGGCCACCGGCAACAATTGATTTACGCAAGTCGGGGGTAACACCATAAAGCATCTGAAACTCATACATATCTTTAGGTACGTTGTATTTTTCAATTAGCTTATATGCACCTTCAACCAAGGGAACATCGTGCGTGGCAATACCTGCATATATTCCATTTTTGAACATAAAATCCAAATCCTCAAGGTAGTGTTCGTTAACCTCTTCATACTTTTTATATGCAACTTCAACAGGCTCAACATAAATACCTTTGCATAAGCGGTAGTTCAATGGAATCTCTTTAGTATGAATATCCATTAAATCTTTTAAATCCTGAAGTGTACGCCTCATATACGACTGTACCACTAAACCACAATTTTTTGGAAATTCGGCTTTTAGCTTTCTATATAATTCAATGGTAATTGTTGTACATGGCGAGTCTTCCATATCAACACGGATAAAATTATTGTATGACGCTGCTTTTACAACAATATCACGAATATATTGGTAACACACCTCGGTGTCGAGCAGCAAGCCGAACATAGTTGGCTTTACCGAATAATTGCCATCAATATTCTCTTTTTGTGCCCTGTCAATCAGCTCAATATAATCATTGCGATTCTTTTTTGCCTCATCAAGGGTTTCAATAAACTCGCCTAAAATATCAAGCGTTACCACTATCCCCTTTTCATTAAGGTTTTTTGATGCTTTTATAGCTTCATCAATTACTTCACCTGCTATATACCTTTTTGAGAATATCCAAACCAATTTTTTTGGCATAAAGGGCAGCATGGCTGCTATTAACTTATTGAACATGATAAAATTAAATTAAAAATTATTATTAACTACTGTATCTATTTAACAGGCTCAAAGTTAATATTCTAAATATAAAAAAATAATGCTTTTACAACAGATTATTTGCTGATTAATATCAGATGTGAAGGGCTAACAGAGCATTAACAAATTAACATCGTATATATGTTATAGGGTTACTCATTTAGCTCTTAAAGCCTTGATTTGATAATTTGCATTTGGTATAAAAAGGTCAATGCAATATTCAATAAACAACATTCAACAAACAATAATAAAATATGAGACTTTTAAAAAGAACCCACGCCGTGGTTATTAAGAATTTAACTTTAACAGTTGCGGAATTAAGGTATTATATCACTTTAATAATAGTTATGAATTATCTGAGGTCTAAAGCCTAATATCTGAGGTCTAATATCTAAAGTCTAATATCTGAGGTCTAAAGTCTAATATCCATTAAGTATAACAAATTTTATCCGCAGCTTATATAGGTTTATGTCCATGGTGGTTTAGTTCAGTCTCCAGCCTTTTGGACTCAAATTGGAGAATTTACGCACTTTGCGTACAAAAAACGAGTAGATAATACTTCGCTGAAAAATCTCATTGTGATGCGTTACCGTACGTTTTTTGTTATTTTCTATTCTTTTATTCCTGAACTTTTGCAACGTGGTATAAAAAGCAAAATGCGCCCTTGGTACCGCCAAAAAAAACGAAAACTTCCCTTGTAAAAGGTACATTAATGCCGATGCCCCGTCAAGTATCATCCTAAATAACAGAATACCCCTAAAACTACCTTGTGGCAGGTTTTTGTAAAGTAGGTATAAATTGTTTCGGTAATTCAAAAAAAGCTTGTGTGGGTTGTTGTTTGGCAGTGTGCCCCCGCCCACGTGATATACCACAGAATCGGGTATATACATAACTTTGTAACCACGGTTTTTCATCCTCCAGCAAAGGTCAATCTCTTCCATATGTGCAAAAAAATCGTTGTCTAACCCCCCCAAACCGTGATATACCGACGAGCGGACAAACATACATGCCCCCGTTGCCCAAAAAACCTCGCTAACCTTATTATATTGCCCGTTGTCGTTTTCGGTAACATTTAAAATACGCCCCCTGCAAAACGGAAATCCAAGTTTGTCGATAAAACCACCTGCTGCACCGGCGTACTCAAACTCATTAATACTGTTAAATGATAGCAGTTTTGGCATTGCCGCACCAACATTTTCATGCTGCTCCATGTATGATATTAAGGGTTGTAGCCAGTCTTTGGTTACTTCAACATCAGAGTTCAGTAAAACATAAAACTCCGCCTCAATTTGTGCCAAAGCTTTGTTATAGCCTCCGGTAAAACCGTAATTTTTATCAAATTTTATTAGCTTAACTTTAGGAAAAGCAGTTTCGATGTAGCTGATACTGTCATCGGTAGAGCCATTATCGGCAACCCAAACTTCAACATCATCGTTTAATGAATTGCTTACAACCGTGGGTAAAAACTTATCTAAATAGTGTTTTCCGTTCCAGTTTAAGATTACTACAGCTACTTTTACCATGTTTTGTATCTAATAAAACAATTCAATATTTAATTTTATAGAAATGCAAAGATACAAATCTGTTTTTAATCTCACTATGAATTTTTTATGCCTGTCAAAATAAGGGTTATATGCCGATTATTAACATATTTAAATACCCCTTTTGTGTTTCCATCGTTTATGCGACCACAGCCAATACCTCGGGCTGTTT
>CAYQPP010000031.1:0-15146 GCA_964419235.1 uncultured Bacteroidales bacterium | reverse complement strand
ACCCCTTTTGTGTTTCCATCGTTTATGCGACCACAGCCAATACCTCGGGCTGTTTATTATAGATTGTTGAAGCAGTTTGAAATATTTTTCGGTAATTTCAAATGGTGCCGCCTTTTTTGGGGTTGTGGTGATAATTTGGGGCGTAAAACGGTAAATTCCTTTTTTGTGCCTTATTATTTCAAGATAAACTACAGGCATATCAAATTTTTTAGCCATTTTTTCCGATCCTAAATACACATCGGTTTCCTGATTTAAAAAGGTTATCCAATGGTTGTTTTTATTATCGGATGGAGCTTGGTCGGCAACCATAAACAGTAGATATGGGTTGGGCTGTTTATTTAATTCTATTACTTTACGTAAAATATTGTTCATTTCAACGGGTTGCACACCCAGCCTTTTTCTAATGTCAAAATAAATTTTGTCAAACGCAGGGCTCGACAACTGCTTGTAAACAGCAACTCCATTAAAAGGCAAAATACGCGTTAACCCACCGGCAAACTCCCAGTTGCCAAGATGCCCCAACATAACAATCGCATTTTTGCCCTGTTTGTATAGCCCGTCAAAAACCTCGGGGTTCTCTAATATAATTCTATGGTTAAAGTTGTTTTTTGTAACAAAACGCAAAAAAATATTTTCAACAATCATTACCGACAGGTGCCGGTAGTATTTTCGGGCAATATGCTTTATCTCTTTTTTATCCTTTTCGGGAAATGATTTTTGAAGATTGCCAAAAACCACATTTTTACGGTATCCGATTATATGGTAAACAAAAAATGTAACAATTTCTGAAATAAGAAACAACAGTTTTAATGGCAACAGGGTTAATATTCTGAATATGGCAAGAGTAAAATAGTAATAGATGCGCTGTAACCCTGTCATGTTTAATTCCCTTCAAAATATTCTTTTGCCTTACTTTTTTCAATACCCATTTTTTTCTCTATCCATTTTCCGTTACGGGCATACAATTCGCGTTCCCAGTCGGCATTATGCAATTCTCCGGTCATTGTTGAATGCAACAGTTCGTAATCGTTATGCATTAGGTTTTTATTGAAAAATATGAATTTTTTATCGGTTTGGTCGGCAATTTTATAGTAGTGCCAAATTTCGTATGGGTATGCCGATTGCTCATTTTTTTCTGAAATAACCGAATTTGGCGCGCCATACTGCAAATAAACCCGTCCGCGTGCAGTTGTGTAGCCATGTGCTTGGTTAGTGCTGTACTTTTGTTCTACAATATTCAAATTTGTACGGTACTCTTGCCATGCTACCTCAGGGTTATTTTCATTACGCTTTTCCCAAAAATTATAAAAAAATTGCTGCATTAATTTAAGGTTTGCCAGTTGCAGTTGGTTATCAATAAACCTGTCTTCATTCATATCGCAAATAGGACGAAGCGCACTTAAATATATTGCAAGAGTGTCGCGACTTGTAAATTGGGTTACAAAAGTATTTTCAACAATAATATCTGTTATATTAACTTTGCTGAGTTTAGCTGTATTATTAACCCGCTGAAAAAACTTTTTTGTTGATAGCAACACATTGTTTTGGCGATCGCGAACCTCAATTACCAAATAATAATTGCCTGTTGGCAGGTTTTTAATATTAATTTGCCTAAACACAACGTTTACTTTGCGTGCCGCCTGCTTTTGAAATGAGCTGAAATCTTTAATGGGTTTTGATGTGTTTGTATTTTCAATATGAAATAGAAACAAGAAATCTTCAAACGCACCAATTTCGTTGGCAGCATTATATAGTTCGGCATAAAAGTTTAAACTATTAACCTGCTCAGGAAAAAAATCGGAAACATATGGGATGCACTCATATCCGTTTTTCACAAAAATATTCTCTTTGTTGGACTCCGAGTAGCGTTCAATAAGCTCAATGCCGCTAAATGCCATTTCGTTTTCCGGAATATTTACCGTAAGCAATTGGGTAGTTTTGTAATCTTCAATCGAATCGGGAGCATAATTATCTTTAACAATTAATTCAAAATTATAAACACCTTCGGGTATGGCAATGCGCTGTAAATCAATAAAACTGGGAAATTCTACAGCAGTATCGGGCAATGGAGGACTAACAACTTTGTATTTTCGGTACTCTTTAATATCATCAACATTTTTAAACAGCATAGTAACCTCAACCGATGCCTGCAAAATGCTGTCGGGGGTTAATTTGTAATATAGCGAGTTGCCTGCAAAAGCTATGTATGTTTCAACATATGTGCCCGAGCCCGGGGCATAAAAAGGCGAGTAATAAAAATAAGCATCAACACCTTGAGCCTTTGCATTAAACTGGATAGCAAACAAAATTATGGTTGCCAAAAGCAAAAGCTTGTTGTTGTTTTTCGGTTTATAAGTATTGTTTTGTGCCATTTTTGTAGTTGTTTATTTGAATTGTCAAAAATAAAAAATAAAATTACATTGTTTTATTTATTATTTCCAATAAATTATTGAATATGCCAAAATTACCTGCTATAATTTCACGACCATATAAATAGTTGCCCCCGCCCGAATAGTCAGAAACCTTGCCACCGGCTTGCTTAACCAAAAATGCTCCGGCTGCCACATCCCAAACACTTAAGCCATATTCAAAAAAGCCATCAAAGCGTCCTGCTGCCACATATGCCAAATCGGTAGCTGCCGAGCCGTGGCGACGGATACCATGCGAATTTTTTACCACATGCTCAACTACCTTTAAATGGTTTTGTAATCTGTTAAAATCATTTATGTGAAAACCTGTTGCTATTAATCCGTGTGAAATATTTTTTGCACCGGTAACCCTTATCTGCTTTTGGTTGCAAAAAACCGGAGTGCCTTGCCACGAATAAAATATCTCATCGGCACCCAGTTCGTAAATTACACCCATAATAGTATTTGATTTGTGCTGTAATGCAATACTAATGGCATGCGGTGTTAAGTTATGTATAAAATTTGTTGTTCCGTCTAAAGGGTCGATTATCCAAATATACTCCTCGTTGCTATGCCCTGCTGTTTTTTCCTCGGTTATAAATCCCGACTCGGGAATAATCTCCTTTAAGCCATCAACCAGCTTTTGTTCGGCTTGTTTATCAACATACGACACAAAATCATGAAGTCCTTTGTTCTCTACATCACTAATACTAAAGTTTTTCCTCTCATTATTAATAAAAGCCCCAACCTTTTTTGTAAGCTTTATTACCTTGTTGCCAATAGTATTTAATTCCATAATGTAAGTAGTTTTATTTTTGATGTTAGATGATTGATGTCTGATACTTGAGAGCCTTGTGTTTAATATCTTATTGCTGAATTGTTAAATTGTTAAATTGCTGAATTGCTGAATTGTTTTGTGTCTTGTATTTCATCTCTAAAGTCTTATGTCTAAAGTCTAAAATCTTATGCCTAATAGTCTAATATCTAAAGTCTTATGTCTCATAGTCTAAAATCTTGTGTCTAAAGTCTAAAATCTAACATCTTGTGTCTAACACCTAACAGTCTAACAGTCTGCCTATTACTGTTCCATTTTCGGTTAACGATTCTAAATACACGTTTATGGTTTTGTTTATTAGCTGCTTGTTATATGGTATTTCAACTTTTATATAGTTGTCGGTAAATCCATGCATTACACCTCTGTTTTGATGTGCTTCAAACAGGACTTTGCGCACCGTGTTTAAATGTTTTTTGTGAAATATTTTCTGTTTTTCGTCAGCAATTTGGTGCATAACCTTACTCCGCTGCTTGCGTATTGCCATTGGAACTTTGTTAGGCATTTTTGCCGCCATAGTATTTTCGCGTTCGGAATAGGTAAAGATATGCAGATATGAAACATCAATACTTTTGATAAAATTGCATGCCTTTAAGAACTCATCATCGGTTTCGCCCGGCACACCTACAATAACATCGGCAGCGATACAAGCATCGGGCATTAATGTTTTTATTTTATCTACACGCTTTTTATAAAGTGAGGTTGTGTATCGCCTGCGCATTAACCGCAATAAATTATCGGTGCCACATTGTAGTGGTATATGAAAATGGGGTACTATAACACTGCTTTTGGAAACAAATTCAAGAATATCTTCGGTAAGCAGGTTGGGTTCAATTGACGAAATTCGCAACCGTTCAAGCCCATTGACTTTATCAAGAGCTTTTACCAGCCAAAAAAAATCTTCGTTTGTGGCTTTACCAAAATCACCAATATTTACACCTGTCAATATAATCTCTTTTACGCCTTTGCTTACAACCTCGTTAGCTTTTTCAACTGTAGCTTTAATACTGTTGTTTCTACTTCGCCCGCGAACTTTTGGAATAGTGCAATATGAGCAAAAATAGTCGCAACCGTCTTGTACTTTTAAAAAACTGCGTGTTCTGTCGCCATAAGAGTAGCTTGGCGTAAATGATTTTTCGAGTGTATTATCGTTAACTATTATTTTTGGTTTTGAATTGGGTTGCAGATTTTTTATTTCATTAATAATTTCAAACTTGTTTTCGGAGCCAAGCACCAAATCAACACCCTCAATATTGGCAACCTCATTGGGCTTAAGTTGCGAATAGCAGCCAACTACAACTATTTTAGCCTCAGGGTTTATTTTTATTAACTTTTTTATTGCCTGTTTACTTTTTTTATTGGCAATTTCGGTAACCGTACATGTATTTATTACATAAACATCGGCTTTTTTATTGGCGTCAACCCTAACGTAACCGGCACTGTTAAATTGGCTTGCAATTCCCGATGTTTCAGAAAAGTTAAGTTTGCATCCTAATGTAGTAAATGCAACTTTTTGTTCATTTTCCATAATAAATTAAAAAACCCACTTTTAAATTTAAAAGTGGGCAAATATAATGTTTTTGAAACAAATTATTACATTTAGGCATTAGCTAAAAACCTCTTCGGGAACTTTAATGTGCGACCAGTTTTCACCTCTTTTTATTCGGGTAATCTGCATTTCGCTCACACAAAAAAGTTTTGCTATAACATTTTGTGTTATACCGCGGTTTATCATCAGCTTAATCCTAACCACATCGTCTTTGTTAAGTTTTGAGTAGGTTATGGTTTTAACCTTGCTGTTACGCCTTTTTTCATGAATACGCTTAAACATTCGTTTATATGCATCCTCTTTAGTTTCCCACTTCAGATTACTAAAGTGGTTGTTGCTTTTATTCCAATCTAAATGGATAACGGTATCTTGGTTTTCAGCAGTTTTATTAACAAACATCTCGGCTGTTACTTTATGCACTAAAAACGATTTTTTTTTGCCTTGAGTCAAAAAACTAACATTAAAAAACCCCTTTATCTCACCAGGCTTTATTATCCGGCCATTTACCTTATCGTAGCAATAGCTTTTAATTCTACCATAATTACTAACTTCATAACATTTGTCGGCATAAGGAATTCGCTTCCAAATCTCATCTTCAATTTTTTTTAGGCGTCGTGTCATAATTTTAAGGTTTTTAATAAGAGGCAGTTCACAAACTTATTTAATTTTAGGTTAATAACCTAAATGGTGTGGCAAATAATTACATAACAAATAATTGTACTGTTACATTATCAATTGCTACTATTATGACTAAAAAAATACAAAAAGGTTGCATTTTTTTTAAATTATATGCAACCTTTTTTTATATTGTCATCTAAATAACTGAAAGGAGTATGGAGAAGAAAGAATTTCAGCTGATAGAGAAATGCAAAACCGGCGACGCATCTGCAAAAGAATGGATATATAAAAAATATGCGCCTATAATGCTTGGAGTATGTTTAAGGTATGTAAACAACAAGATGCAGGCTGAGGATATTTTGCAAGAGAGTTTTATAACTATATTTGATAAAATTGACCAACTCAATGACAATAAGGCTTTTCGAGGATGGATTAAAAGAATTATAATAAACAACTCGTTGAGTTTCTTGAAAAAACAGGAGCGTTTATTAAATATTGACGAGATAAATGAAAACACGATAGACAACACAAATGATAATGAGGCAAAAGATATAAAAGAACGCATTTTACAAATTAACATATCACAAGACGAAATGCTTTCAATCATTAATAATTTGCCTGCAGGTTTTCGTACCGTGTTTAATTTATATGTGTTTGAGAAATATAAACATAATGAAATATCTGAAGAGCTTGGGATTTCGAGCGGAACATCAAAATCGCAACTACTCAGAGCCAGAAAACTGATTCAAAAAAAATTGCATGAATTGGTTTTAGAAAAAGAAAAAAATAAAAAAAGAAAGAAAGTGATTTTATCATCATTTATTATATCTATGGATAATGATTTAAGCTATATTGACAAACTTGCCCACGACAAACTGCATGGTTATGCACCAATTCCCACTCATGGAGTTGAAAGTATAATTAATGCAGGAACGCACGCAACACAATCAAGCTTTTTGGGTATGCACGGCAAGCTGTTGACCATTTTGGGAAAAAATATTATTACGCTTTCATCGGTTGTTATAGGCACGGCAGGTATTACTTATTTGGTTTTAAGCAGCAACCCCGATAAAACAACGCAAATAGACAATGCAAACAACAATATTGAAACACCAGTTGTAAATAGCATTGACACAACTATTGATAACGACACAATTAACAATTCAGAAACAGAGCCTATAACTGTACAAATTAAACCTGAACCGGTAATAGTTCATCAAAAAAAAGAGCCTGTTACCATACATGTTAAAAAGGTTATAACCATAAAAAAGGAAAAAATTATTACCGATACTATCAGAAAAACTGATACCTTGCGCCTATATTAATTAAAAAGGTAACATTTGTGAGTCGCATGGTTGAAAGAAAAGGTTTTTCTATACAATTGTTTTTTTTACTATTTGCTATTATCATTTCATTAATAATGAATACTTTAGATGCAAAAAGCCAACAGTTTGCCGAAAGCCCAATTAACACTTATGATACGTTATTTGTGTATGATACAATTTGGGTTTACGAAACGGTTTATGATACTATATGGATATTTGATACTGTTTATGTTTCTACAACTACTACTCCTTTAAAGAAGTTGAATCCTGTTGAAGTCAATAATATCTATTATTCTCCATTTTATTCATTAACGGCAAAAACATTAACGGCAAGAACTATCTACCCGAAAAAACGTGCAATTAAACGAAATAAATTCTATAAATTCAGATACGACCAAAAAAAGAAGAAAAAAGAATCTAAACAAAAAAAACGCTCATCGAGGTATTCAGGCAAACTAACTTTTAACCCAACAAAAGGAAAATTTGACCCTCACCTGTTTTCAAGGGGCATTTATAGCATTGAGGCATATTGTGGGTCGGTATTTCAAAATACCCAATACTCATATCCTGTTAATTCCGAAAACATTGTTGATATTGAGAGCGCAATAAAAGATATGTCGGGTATTGAGTATGGTGCAAGACTAAACTACAACCTTTTTCAATATACGCTGCAATGTGGCATAGGCATATCGCAACTAAACGAGGGTTTTAATTACATACAAACAAATTATAATGTTGACAGCACAATACAATCAAAAGAGATTAGCAAAATAATTGAGTGGACAGACACTTTGCATTTTATTGATGTTGACCGGTTGATTGTAGGCGATACGGTTTGGATTACTTATTGCGATACATACGACAAGTTAATTACCGAAGACTCAATATATTACAGCCATGACACAACGATAACAAAAACTCCTAAATCGGAAATCGTGAGCCACTACTTACTTGAAGTGCCGCTCATTTTTTCATACGAGTGGGGTTTTGCAAAAACAGCAATCCAGTTTAAACTGGGAGGCGTCAACCAGTTTCACATGTTCTCAAAAGGAGAAACATTTAACAGTTCGGGCATGGTTGAGGATATAAACAAAAACACAAACTTTACAAAATACAACTTTGCTATTTATACAGGAATAGGATTTTTGTACGACTTTTCGCGCAAAGTATCAATCTCTTTTGATGCATATTACAAATACCCTTTGCGAAAATTCAGCACAAGCAATAGTGTTATTCTGAATAAACAAACATATGGGGCAAACGTCTCAATTCGATATCATTTTTAAGCATAAAGCTATGAAATTGAAATATTTATATATTATACTCTTAATTTTTATAATGCCGGCAAAACCGGCATCAGCCTATAATTTTACAATATCGGGTTATGTTTACTATAACTATACATCGGTTACAATACCCGACCACAAAATATATTTTTCAGCTACTGATGCAGAAATTACCGATTCGGCAATCAGCAATTACTCAGGTTATTATTCTATTACTTTTAATCTGCATGAAGATTCAACCTATATGTTTCATATTTTTACCGCCGATAGTTGCGAACAGGGTCTGTCAAACTTCTCAAAATACATATACTCATCAATAGGCAACCATATTGTTGATATTGATGCCTGCATATACGGTAACGGTAACTGTCAAGCCGGTTTTTATTATTATATGTTATCTGAAAACGCAGTTCAGTTTATTGATACTTCAAAAAGCGATGTAAGTGAATGGTTTTGGGATTTTGGCGATAACACCTATTCATCAGAAAAAGACCCTATACATTTGTACTCCAACAATGGATATTATATGGTATCATTATATATTGTTACTGAAGATACCTGTACAAGCATTTGGCAAAATTATATATTTATTGAACATCAAGAATATTTAAAAGGATTGGTAAAAGCCGGACCAAATTTATTGCCAAAAGGGCATGTGTTTTTGTTTGAGGTCGATCCTTTTACACAAGAGATAACCCCGGTATTAAACACATCATTCCCTATTAATTTAGGATTGTTTTCAGTCCCGTACTCTTATAATGTACCGCATATGCTATATGTAATACCCGATTTTAATACCCCCGAATACTATTATCCCGAGTACTTTCCTACATTTTCGGGCGATGAAGAGTATTGGGCAGATGCCGCTTTATTTATACCTGATTATACAGACACGGTTAAAATAGATTTGGTAAAACGCGATAGTGTTTTTTATGGGCATGGAACAATTAAAGGCTCAATTAATACCGAGCAAATGTGGAATCCAAATATGGAGAACTCTTGCGTATTGCTTTTTGATACCGACCACAAACCCCTGAAATACTCATTCTTTAATTATGACAATACCTATTCATTAAATCAGCTACCATATGGCGACTATTATCTTTTGGTAAATAAAATCGGCATATCGGCTACATTTGTATTAGTGTCAATTAGCGAAAACAACCCTGTTGCCGAAGTTTATTTTACAGTTGATAAAAATGAGATAGTAACCTCAATTCCTGACAAGGAGATGTTAAATACCGAACAAAATATTTTCCCTAACCCTTTTAATAATGAAGTTACAATACTTTTTACCAATAAGCACAACCCAGAGATACCAATAATAGTGTATAACTACTCGGGGCAGGTTGTACATTCAGAAATATTGAGTATAACTGGCAATAAAGCACAAATTAACTTAACTAACCTATGCAACGGAATATATTTTATTAAAACACCAAACAGGACATTCAAAGTGCAAAAAACAGGTTATTAAACCGGTTCAAAAATTTTCGCTCCTAATAAGTTTCAATTTAAAATCAACAACATGAGCATATATACAATATATAAGCCCACTAAAAGTGGGCTATATCCATATAGTTGTGCTTTACAACCACCCGAATAAATTCGGGTGTTAATCTCATATTTTCCATATTAGTTACAGATTCTCTTTAACCTCTAACAAAAGCGATTTTATATTTTTTAATGATTTTACCACCTCAAAATTGTTTATGGTATCGTCTTTATTCTCTTTCATTTTTTTACGCGCACCATCAAGCGTAAGCCCTTTTTCTTTTACAAGATGGTAAATAATATAAAAATTCTCGACATCATGTTTTGTAAATAACCTATTGCCTTTTTTGTTCCGTTTAGGCTTTATTATATCAAACTCTTTTTCCCAAAACCGAATTAGCGACGTATTTACATCAAACATTCCGGCAACCTCACCAATAGTGTAGTAAAGCTTTTCTATTTTTTGTTCTTTGTAAGGCATAGTACAGTTTAAATATGAGTAGGCAATGTATTAATTTTTTTAAGGCTTGTCAATAGGCAATTCGTTTATAATCCCATTTTCATCAATTATTAATGCCGATTCTGGAAAATCAGCCTTTGTAAGCTCCTTGATAAGCTTTGCAGCATTATGGTTTTTATCAATAACAGTACCCAAACTGCCGGGCTGTTTTGCCGAAATAATCTGCCCTGATAAAAATTCGCCATCCAAATTTATATTAACCTTTATTATAGGAGCCAACCCATTGGGGCCGCTTAAATTAAACCTTCCGTAGGTACAAAAGTTGCCAAGGCTATAAGCAATAAACCTGTTTTTATACAAATCAACAGCCCTTGGCACATGGGGGCCGTGCCCAAAAACAATATCGGCACCACCATTAATTAAAGCATGCGCAAACTCATACACATTGCCCCTATTTTCGCCATAAAAAGTTTCAGTTTGGCGGGTTACATGCTGATGTTTGCTGCCCTCAGCTCCTCCATGAAAAGTTGCAATAACAATATCGCACTTGCTTTTGAGCTCACTAATACTGTTTTTTGCAGCTACGGTGTCATAAATACTCACCGTACCCTTGTTTGGCGCAAATGATGCTATTCCATAAGTAACTGAATCTTTTACAAAAACCGATGTGGGGTACTTTACCCACCCTGCATGATGAATTTTAAGGCTGTCAAGAAGTTTTACGGTTGTCTCCCTGCCCAAGTTACCAAAATCGCCCGAGTGGTTGTTTGCTATGGTCAACACATCAAAACCTGCATCTTTTAGGCACCATGCATATTTTTCGGGCATCCTAAAGGCGTAGCACTTTGTAGAGTCTTTGCACCTTTTTACCAATTGCGCAGTATCAGAAAAACAGCCCTCAAGGTTACCAACCGTTAAGTCGGCTGACATTAATATATGTTTAACATTTTTAAATAATGGATAGCAATCGTTATTTGCCGGAAGATACCATTTTGACGGGTAATTGGTTCCGGGCATTATATCGCCAACACCAATAATTGAAAGGGTATCGGTTTTTACATCGCTAATTTTTAAAGAGTCATTACTTATTTGAGCATGACTATTTAGTGCAAAAACCAAAATAGCCAAAACGGCTATAAAAGTATGCTTCATTGGATTTAATTTAATAAATTGATGAATATTAAATAGTTTAGTATTTTTTAAACAGATGTGTTGAGTTTTTTTATCGCTATAACTAATTAAAAAAAAATAAGTTATTGGTATCATAAAATGAGATTTAATCAAAACTCATATTCATGCGCGACGATATTGAAATTACCTCATCGTATTGTTCAGGAGTTAAATCGTTGTGGTAATAGTTTACCGGGTTTTCTGTTTTATCATTTTTACGAACCTCATAATGCAGGTGCGGTGCGGTTGATCTTCCGGTACTTCCAACTGCACCTATTAATTCGCCGCGTTTTACTTTTTGCCCAACTGTTACAAAAACATCGCTTAAGTGTGCATAAAGTGTTTTATATCCAAAACCGTGGTCAATTAAAATACGTTTTCCGTAACCACCGGGTGCATAGGCTGCTTTAATTATTTTTCCGTCGCCGGTTGCATATACCTCAGTTCCGGTAGGGGCAGTTAAATCAATGCCTGTATGCATTTTACGAGTTCGGTAAATAGGATGAATTCTATATCCGTAACCTGATGCAAAACGGGTAAGGTCTTTATCGGCTATTGGTGATATTGCAGGAATAGAGGCTAAAAATGTCTCCTTTTTTTCGGCAAGACTAATTACCTCGTTATACGATTTCCATTGTACATCTAACTGTTTTATCATTTTATCGAGTTTACCCGATGTTGAAATCACAAGCTCCGAATTGGTATATCCTTCGAGCATACGGTAGCGGTTTATCCCGCCAAAACCGGCTTCGCGTATTGATGCCGCAATAGGTTCAACCCCAAAAATTGTACGATAAATATTATCATCGCGCTCTTTAATCTGCTCCATGGTTAGCTCCATACGGTGGAGTTTATCGTTTAAACTTTTGTATTGGGTAATTAATTGTTTATTCTCCCTTTTCTGTTGGCGCTCGCCCGGGGTATCAAAAAATATTGAAAGTAGTAAAAGAATAATGCCTGCAATAACGGTGATAGCACCAAGTTGCTTTAAAAAACGCAAAAACTTTTGACCCTTCGAAAGAACTATCTTTTCGTAGCTGAGCAGTTCGGGATTAAATTTATATTTTGATTTTGACATTTTTATCACATCTTTTTTACAACATCGCTACAAATCTAACGGAAATAAATTAATTTTACAACCTTTTTAAAGTAAACAAACAATTCAATTAGTAATTATAGATATATGAATTCTAAGCAGATACGTAAAAAATTCAAAGATTTTTTTGAAGCCAAGCAACATTTAATTGTTGAAAGCGCCCCAATGGTTATTAAAGACGACCCTACCCTAATGTTTACAAACGCCGGTATGAACCAGTTTAAAGATATTTTTCTTGGTAACAGACCGATTACAAACCTGCGTATTGCCAATTCGCAAAAATGCTTGCGCGTTTCGGGTAAACATAACGATTTAGAAGAGGTGGGACATGACACTTACCATCATACTATGTTTGAAATGCTGGGAAACTGGTCGTTTGGCGACTATTTTAAAAATGAAGCAATTACGTGGGCTTGGGAACTATTGGTTGATGAGTTTAAAATATCGCCCGACCGCCTTTATGCTACCGTTTTTGAGGGAGACAAAGATGATGGCACAGAGCTTGACGTTGAGGCAAAAACATTATGGGAGAAATATTTGCCAAACGAGCACATACTTACCGGAAATAAAAAAGACAACTTTTGGGAGATGGGCAATACAGGCCCATGCGGCCCATGCTCCGAGATTCATATTGACTTAAGAAGCGATGAGGATAGAAAAAAGAGAGATGGCAGCGGGTTGGTAAACCAAGATCACCCTCAGGTTATTGAGGTGTGGAACCTTGTTTTTATTCAGTATAACCGAAAATCGGATGGCAAACTTGAGCATCTTGACAAAAAGCATATTGATACAGGCATGGGCTTTGAGCGGTTATGCATGGCTTTGCAGGGAAAACAATCAAATTACGATACCGATATTTTTCAGCCGTTAATCAAGGCCATTGCACTAATGGCCGATACCACATACGGCAAAAACGAAGATGCCGATATTGCCATGCGAGTAATATCTGACCATATAAGGACGGTGGCTTTTTCGATTACCGACGGGCAGCTGCCATCAAACAACAAAGCAGGGTACGTAATAAGAAGAATTTTGCGCAGGGCTGTACGCTATGGGTTTACATTCCTTAACATTAAAGAGCCTTTTATGCATAAGCTTATTCCCGTTTTAATTGACACTATGGGCGATGCTTACACAGAATTGAAAAAACAGAGCCAAATTATTGAAAAGGTAATAAAAGAGGAGGAGGCTTCGTTTTTGCGCACGCTTGCAACCGGAATAAAACTTTTAGACCAGATTGTTGAACAGACAAAATCGGATGATTATAAGGTGGTTAGCGGAAAAATAGCTTTTGAGCTGTACGACACCTATGGCTTTCCGCTTGACTTAACACAACTGATACTAAAAGAGAACAACCTGATTGTCAACAAACGCGAGTTTGACGATGAGATGAAAGCCCAAAAAGAGCGCTCAAGATCGGCAGCCACACTTGAAACAGAAGACTGGATAGAGCTTGTTGACGACGATGTTCAAGAGTTTGTTGGCTACGACTATATACAAACGCAAGTGCACATTGTAAAATACCGAAAGCTAAAAGCCAAAAAGGGAGAGCTTTATCAACTCGTTTTTAATATTACGCCTTTTTATGCCGAAGGTGGCGGGCAGGTTGGCGATACCGGCTACATTGAAGCCAACGGCAAAAAATACTCTATTATCGATGTAAAAAAAGAGCATAACCAAATTGTACATATTGTAAAAGCATTGCCCGAAAACACAGGACTCACTTTTAATGCGGTTGTAAACAAAAACAAACGTATTGCAACCGAAAACAACCACTCGGCTACACACCTTTTACATTTTGCTTTACGCGAAATTTTGGGAAACCATGTTGAACAAAAAGGCTCATTGGTAAACCCCGAATACCTGCGCTTCGACTTTTCGCATTATCAAAAATTAACCGATGAAGAGCTTGCTGAGGTTGAAAAGAGGGTAAACGCAAAAATAAGAGAGAATATACCAAACGACGAGCATAGGGAAATCCCTATCGGAAAAGCGCAAGAGATGGGTGCAATGGCACTGTTTGGCGAAAAATATGGCGATTTGGTAAGGGTAATAAAATTTGGCGACTCAATTGAGCTGTGCGGCGGAACACATGTTAAAGCCACCGGACAAATAGGGATATGCAAAATAATATCGGAAAGCTCGGTTGCTGCCGGAATTCGCAGGATTGAAGCCATAACGGCATACGAAGCCGAAAAACACATAAACACCCAGCTTCACCTTTTAAAGAACATTACAGGTTTAATGAAAAGCAACAAAACAATTTTTACCGATATAAAAAACCTGATTAACGAAAGGAACTCACTAACAAAGCAAGTTGAGGATTTTGCCAAAGAGACACTCAAAATAATTAAAAACTCACTAAAAGAGTCGGTAAGAGAAGATAATGGCATAAATGTGATAATTGAAAAAATTGATGTTGGCAAAGCCGATGCCTTAAAAGATATTGCATTCCAGTTAAAGGGCGAGGTTGAAAACCTGTTTATGGTGCTTGGGGCCGAATTAGAAGGAAAGGCAAGCATTGCTATAATGATATCGGACAACCTTGTTAAAGAGCGCGATATGCATGCAGGAAAAATTATTCGCGAAATTGCAAAAGAGATACAGGGCGGCGGCGGCGGACAACCATTTTTTGCCACAGCAGGAGGTAAAAATCCCGACGGAATTCAAAATGCATTAGATAAAGCTAAAGAGTTTTTGAAATAGTTAAATTTAACCACAAATGGTTATAACAAACAATCTTACCCAATACATAAGCAATTAAACACAAACTTACAAATATTTAAAAACCACAAAAAGATGAGAAAAAACAACAATTTAAGGAAAGAAATAACCAAACACCATGTTTCTTTAAAACAACAAAAACAAAATTTGTTAAAAAAATTATTTGCCACACTAATGCTATTAA
>CAYQPP010000030.1:0-19022 GCA_964419235.1 uncultured Bacteroidales bacterium | reverse complement strand
TATCGAATCGCATGCAAAATATGCGAATATTGATGCATAAAGAATCAAAAAAAAAATTAATCAAAATAATTCCCCGAGACTTTGCCTCGGGGATAGTCAACTTAAAAAATTTTCTTTATTGTAGTTTTATGAAAATCAGATGTAAGGGCAAAACAACTGATTGGGTAAGTATAATAAATTAAAAAAGTACAGACTTTATTGGTATTATACTCATTGCATATGCAAGTTGTAAAAACTTTATATATTATTGATACTAAACTTATTGTATGTTTCTTGTCAAGCTTTGCATAATTAATTTTTAAATTCTTTTGGTTTTATTATTGAGAATGACCTGTGTATATTAAAACCGATAAGAATATTGCCATCAATCCATCGTCCTTTGGTATATGGGATAAAGTATTGTTCGGTTATTGCAGTTGAATTTGTTATAAAAAACTGAAAAATATGTCCGCCTGTATCAATATCAACCCCCAACGATAAAGAGTTGTTGTATTTTTTGTTTTCGGGATTTGAAAAAACATAATGGTATTCATAATTAAAACTTGTACGATTCGATAACTTAATCCTTCCCGATATGCCGAGAGAAAAAATACTGTTATTATCTTCTTTTTTCTCTACCAAATTCTAATGTATAATGCTTGGTATAAGCTGAATGGAAAATTTGGCATTAAACTTTCGGGATATTATTAATTGATTGACAAACGACATGCGACTGCTGAAATATTCGTAGCGGTTGTCATCAGGGTTTTTCAATGATACAATACCCAACAACCCGTAATATGAGACAGAAACGGACATAACTGAAGATTTATCTGTTTGCCTGAGTATTTTGATTTTTAAATTTCCGTCCCAAGTTTTTTTCATGGTTGAGCGTCCAATTCCCACAGTTGCCCTACTGCATATTCCGTATTTTATACCTATGCGTGTCGATGCATTATCAAAACCGAAAAAGTTATAAAATCCTGAACTGATTTCTCCAAAATGGTGCTGGATATTTAATAACAATACGCCTTTGCCCGGTGATTCTATAGATTGACCTAAAACAACATTGCTGCTTTTAAATGTCGATGTAATGTATTTTGAAGTAGGCTTATCTTCAAATAAATTCATTAAATCATCATTTTGGGCTAACGCATTACAACTGAAAAGAACAGCTATTCCGATGATAAAGAGTACCTTCATGGTTTATGGTTTTTTTATCGGTTTCAAATCAATATTTACCTTAATTAATATATCTTCGGCTATTTTTCCTGTTACTATTTTGGGGATTTCAATATTATAATCAGAAAGTTTGATTTTAAATTCAGCTTTTCCGTTAATATTTTTATCATAAATGGCAAACAATCCGTCTGTTTGTATAATTTGTGTTACACCGTGAATATTTAAATTACCTTCAATATTTACTTTGTATGTTCCTTGTTTGTTGAAATTTATATCTTCAATATTTATTATTTTACCTTTAAATATTGAAACAGGATATTTGTCGCTTTCAGCATAGTTTTCGTTAAAGTGTTCTTCGAGAAGTGCATTTTCAAAAACAAAAGACTTCATTAAAACTTTAAAAACAAACATTCCGTTTTTAGTATCAATAGCTGAATTTACCTCATTGTTTATACCCTCTATTTTCATAAGCGGTGCATCCGATAAAAAATATATATTGCCATTTTTTGTAATATATCGCTGTGCATGGGTGCAATATATTGTTGTAATTAAAAATAATGTTAGTAATATTCTCATAGTTTAAAGTTTTATGCTTGTTTATTTTTTTTAGCTTATTAGCACTTAATATTTATACAGGTTAATAAATGTTGGTTTATTCAACAAAACTGCAATGCTCAATAATAATGTCAGTTTCATTGTATCCTGCACAAAACCCTTTAAGGTTTACATGTGCAGGGAAATTAATTTTTTTTAGTTCGTTATTGTATTCTGGTAAAAACACGCACCTTATGCCTTCGTCGCCAAACATGCCTTCGTTAAAAACAAAAACAACTGTAAATATACTGTCGTTACTTTCAATTCCTGTTGCCGTTCCAGAAACAGCCAAAATTTTACCTGTATATTGCTGTCCGGCTTTCGATGAATACTCTTTATAAAGTTGTTCGGCATAAATAGTGTAATCTGCTGCAACCGTTTTGTAATCAGCCTTTGGTTTGTGAAAAACATAAAGCCAAATAAAACTGCTGATAATAAGTAAAATAGCAAATAGTATTAATAATCGTTTCATCATTTAAAATTTTATGCTTGCTTTCTATTATTTTGTAGTAAATATTTATTTATTATTGGTGCGCAGAGCTCATAATAATATCAGCTGTGGCTTGTTTATGTGTTGTTAGTTGTTTGGCATTCCGTTTTTAATCCATATTTCAATTTGCAATATTTCACAATTTGACATTTTATTGTAATCAGGGGGCGGGGGCATCGGGTAATATCCCTGTTCAAACCGAATAGTCCCCATTAAACTTCCGTCTTTTGCAATTTTTGCCACATCATTATAATTTTCAATAAGAATATCGCCATCGGGAGTGTTTCTTCTGTGGCATTCAGTACAATAATTTTCCATCAGTGGCATTATTTTTCCTGAAAAAGTGATGTTAACAGTATCGCTGCCGGCGTTATAATATAAGTCGTCCATATTATCGTAGTAACACCCGTGCATGGAAAGAAATATTAAGCACACAATCGGATAAATTGAATTTTGCATATCTTTTTAATTTATAAAAAAGTTAACTTCTTTATATGTAGAGTTGTTTTTAGTATTAAACAATTGTAAAACAAGTTTATAATATCCATGTTGACAAAGAGGTATGGCTTCTTTGTAAAGGGGGAAATCAACAAATTCGGCATTTTTTCCCGAAAAAAAAATAGTGTCGGCTTCGGGCTCCCAAGGAGGAGGCGTTGTTGCTCCCGAGCGAGCATCAATATCAGGTATGCTTTTTAAATTGATTTTTACATAGTAAACCAACATTGTCAGTTCCTCAGTATCAGAACAAGTTGCACTCATAAGTAAAGAATCAACTATTGCTGTAAGTGTTTCATCTTCTTGCGGGCTTGTGATAGACAATAACGGAATACCGGATGTTATTTCTATTTTTATGCTTTTACTAGTAACATTTGCAACAGGTTCATTGTCGCTAACCTTAATGGTTAAGTTGTAAATTCCCTCTGCACATTGAGGAATGGCTCCGTCAAACAGCATCTCGTCAATATTTTGAGATGTGCCTGACAACAAAATAACTGTTGGATCGGGAGACCATGGGGCATAAGCGTTGTATAGCGAATCTATTTTTAACGAAGCAAAACAATTTTTTAGAGACTCATTGTCGGCAACATGGGCATCAAGGTTGATAATGTCGCCAAAAGTATATACCGAAGTGTCTGTTGGTTCAAATACTGTTAACAGCGGCATGCCTGATGTAATAATAATTTTTATCTCTTTTGTGATGATATTGGGGTTTATAGCACTATCACTTACTTCAATTTTTAAGTTATAAATACCTTCTTTGCACTGAGGAATGCCCGCCTTAAATAAATATTGATTAATATTTTGATATTTTCCCGATATAGGTATTGTTACATAATCAGGTTTCCAAATCGGATTTTTACCGCTTCCCGATATAAAGCCCAATGATATTGTACATTTGCTTAATGCCATATTATCGGTTACAGTTGCTTTTATTGTTATTGTGTCCCCAAATGTAAATATGCTGTTTTCAGTAGGTTGGGTAATTGATATTTCAGGCATTTGTATATCAATTATTTTTGTATCATCATGTGGGTCGATTTTTTCGTGTTTGCAACTATATAGTAAGACTGAAATTATTGAAATAATTATTATTCTCATTGCTAAAAATAATTGTTTGTATAATTATTGTTAAAAATAATATTTAAAGCTTATAAAACAAATGATTAAACTCATACTTTATAAATATCTGATATACTGCACATACATATCTTTAAATATATAATAATCACTAAATAAATCTTTGAGTTATAATATACAACAAATTCAGCAGTCTGGTTTGATATTGTACATGTTAAAGGTATTATTTATCTAAAATTATTTACATATTTTCATTATTACGGTTAAATGCTTACCTTTATTATCTTTTCATGTTTTTTTTAATGCCTAAAGGTTAAATTATTATACAGATGAAAAACATATTTTCAAAAAATACTCAAGCAATAATTTTTATAATAGCAGTACTATTTTTAAGTTTTTTATGGAGTCCGGCAAAATCGCAGAAAAAGCAATTGCCCGAGGATGTTGAAATACAAATTAAGAATTACAAGGTAAATGCTATCAAAAATAGAAACGCCGGCAATGATAATGCTGCCGCAACCTATTTAAACAAAGTGGCTTTTTTGTATTGGGAGTATTTTATATATGCCGATGCAGTAAAATATTTTGAGCAGGTTCTTACAATAAATCAGGATCTTCAAAATAAAAATGGAGAGCAAAAAGTACTTGAAAACATGGCATTCGTTTATTCAGATATGGAACGATACGACAAATCAATTGATTGTTTTGATAAAAGTCTTAAACTAGTTAAAAATAAAGGAGATAAAAAGCAAATTGCAAGTGGTATAAGTAATTTAGCATTAGCATATAACAATAATGGTCAATACGACGAAGCTATAAAACTTGCCGAGCAAGGTTTAGAAATTAGTAAAGCTTTAAATAACATGAAGTTAGTTAGGTCGTTTTATGGTATTTTGCACGAAAGTTATGATAAAAAAGGCAACAATGAAAAATCGATAGAGTATTTTAGTCTTTACTCTACAATCGACAAACATATTCAGCAACAACTATTTAAGAAGCGTGAGCAGCTCAGCAATCAAAAATTATCAGAAATGGAAGCTGAAAAAAAGGTTGCCATAAAAGAGAAGGTTGAAACCGAACAGGAATTGGTTAAAACACAAGACACCTTAAAGTTAGCATCAATGGCAATTGATTTGTTAAATGCTGAAAATAAGGCTAAAGAGGCTACACTAAAAGCCAAAGAAGCCAGTCTTAAAGCAGAGCGCAGACTGCGATATAGCTTTATGATTGTGTTTGTATTTATTTGTTTATTAACCTTATTGATATATAGGCAGATGCAAGCAAAAAAGCGGGCCAATGCAACTTTACAGGAGTTAAACCGGGTTGTTGAGAAAAAGAATAATCAAATTCTTGACAGCATTAATTATGCAAGCCATATTCAAGAGGCTATTTTGCCGTATGAAAAGAAGATGACTGAAGATTTGCCCAACTCGTTTGTATATTATAAACCACGCGACATTGTAAGCGGCGATTTTTATTGGCATACAAGCCATGGCGATTTGGTATTTGTTGCTGCTATTGATTGTACAGGTCATGGTGTGCCCGGGGCGTTTATGTCTATGATAGGAAATACGCTTTTAAACGAAGTTGTTAATGAAAAGGAGATATTTGAGCCGGCTAAAGTGCTCGAAATGTTAAATGAGAAGGTTGTTTATACTTTAAATCAGAATAACGGAGATAAGAAAAGTTTTAGTGAAGATGGTATGGATATGACTTTTTGTTGTTTTAATAAAAAAACAAATACTTTAGAGTTGGCTTTGGCAAACCATTCGGCTATATTATTCAATAAAGGAAAGCTAAACACTATTGAAGGTGATATTTTTAGTATAGGTGGAAATATTGGAGTTGAAACCACTAATTTTACTAATCACAAAATTGAAATAACCTCTGATACAACGTTATATATGTTCTCTGATGGTTTTCAAGATCAATTTGGAGGCGAGTCAAATCAAAAATATATGACACTTAGGTTTATGGATTTTCTTAATAAAATACAACAAAAGCCATTTAGCGAGCATAAAAATTTACTTGATATTGAATTTAATGAGTGGAAGGGGAGCAATAAGCAGATTGACGATATATTGGTTATTGGTATTAAATTAACTGTTTAAGTGGTTAATCTGTATATGATACCAGCTCAATATCTGCCTTAATTAATTTGGCAAACCGTGCACCCGATGATTTTATATCTATATCATCAATAAAATAGTGCCATTTAATCTTAATACTTTTTTTGTCGGAAAGCCCCTGTAAGGTTAGCATCAACTTTGTTATTTGTTTTGCCGAGGCTGTATTGAAATAATCAAGCTTAAAAATAAAAACCATATCATTAACAGGAGAGTTGCCAAAATCATCTAACCATTCAATTAAAGGAATATAAAAAGCCACGGCGTTTTCAGGCAGAGAACGTCCTTCAATTCTGAATTCACCACTCTCAACATCAAATATTACTTGAGGTGTATCTTCTGTTTTATCCAGTACTAACTTTTCCATATAGTTTTTAATCAACTACTGTTTTTAAAGCAAAAAAGCTAAACTTTTCATTAAAAGAGCTTATTTCAAACTCTAATTCACGCTTTGTTTTTAACCTTAACTCTATTAAACCCAAGCCTGACTCTTTACTACTATCAATTTGAAAATTAAATAAACTCTTTTCATAAAATTCATTTAATTCATCTACTGATAATGAATTAACATAATCAATTTTTTGTTTTAAATCCTCACTTTCAGACTTATTAATATAGTTGCCTGTATTAAGAATGTATTTATTGTTTTTTTGATTTATGAAAAATATTCCGGGGTTTTCACCAAAAACTTTTCCATTGGCAGCATGCTTAACAATGTTTTGAAGCATTTCGACCATAATATTAAAAACCTTTTTCTTTAAATTAAGGTTATGCTCTACCATTTGGTTTTCCATAATTGAGAGCAGGTTTAACAAACTCTCTTGATTGAAAATACCATTAAATATTAAGACGATATCTTCATCGTTCAGTATTTTATGAAGCTCTTTAATATTATCCAATGATTCAACATCGCCTTTTAAAGTAGGCTTATCCTCACCTTTTTCTTGCGAAATTTCGGTATTCAAATAAAAATACGAATAGTTTTTACTTAAATCAACAAAATCGTACACCAATTTGTTGCCCGATTTTCTTGCCATTTCAATTAGTCCTAACCCTGCGCCGCCTTTATCTGAAATAACGTTGTCGTTAAGTACGTTTTTGTAATACTTCTTTAAGTCTTCGTTATTAAGACTGTTAATCTTCTCTAATTGAACAGTTAATGCAGGTATATTGCTCTTTAAAATAGGGTTTCCTGTGGTAATATAGTACCTGCTATTAATATCTTGCAGTAAAAAAATACCGGCATCATTGTTATCATCTGATTTTTCTTCGGTCTCCTGATGGCGGGTAATATTCTGGAGGCCTTCGACCATAATGGTAAAGACACGTTTCTTGATTTTTGATATTTCGCCGACTTTATCAAGGTTGGCTTCGGTTAACGATAAAATACCATCGGTAATGTTTTGGCTAAAAACACCACGATAAATATAATTCAGATTATCTTTCTGCATTCCTTCAAATAATCTGAGGGCGAAGCTATCTTTATTAATTTTACTATTCATGGATTCCGAAATACCGTTTCATTTTATAAATATAAGGCTTTCTTTCTTTTTATCAAAAATAATTAAATATCCATAAAATAAAACCGTATTTACAAATTATTTGAATAATTGCATATGTTTTTAAAAACTAATAGTCAAATTTTATTGAATTTCGTCTGTTTTCAACATAAAACCTCAATAATTTTAATGGCTGCTATTAACTATTCCAAATGGCAGCCTACAACAATTAATAAAATAATTGCAGCGAATATTAGTACAAGAATCAAACTAATAACTATCCTAATATCGTCTTCTTCCGCCCTTTTTACTGTCTCTGCGCGATTTGCTATGGTCTTTTCTGCGGCGGTTGCCTTGCGGCCTGTCGTTGCCCCTGTGTGAATCTCGTTTTTTTGCAGAATCGGGTTTTGATAATTGCACTTCTAATTCGACACCCTCTAACAGTTGGCCTGTAAAAGCGCCCAGTATTTTGCTTTCAAATCCGCGTTCAACTTCAAAAAACGAAAACTTCCTTAAAATATCTATTTTGCCAATGGCAATATCCCTGTCGTTAGTATAGTCATTAATTATGCCTATTAATCTTGCGGCGTTTAAATTATCTTTTGTGCCAAGGTTTATATAAAAGCGGGCATATCCCGAATCTGGCTTTCGTGTTTTTTCTTCTCTTGTGTTTTCTTTTGTAAGGTTAATATCCTTAGCATTTTTATAATACTCTAAAAAGTGGTTAAACTCCACACTTACAAAGCGTTTTATAAGCTCATCGCGGTCAAACGGCGATAGCTTTTTGAGCACTGCAGGTAAAAACGATCCTATTTGAACCTCGTCAACCACAACTTGTTCAACTTTATCGATAAGGCTGAACAGTCGTTTTTCGCAAATCTCGCGTCCGCCCGGTATCTTTTTTGCCTCAAACTTCTTTTTGGTAAGTTTTTCTATCTGCCTAAGCTTATGCGCCTCGCGCGAATGGATAAGCGCTATCGAGATGCCAAATTTTCCGGCACGCCCTGTTCTGCCGCTTCTGTGAATATAAGCTTCTAATTCGTCGGGCAGGTTGTAGTTTATTACGTGTGTAAGTTCTTTTACATCTAACCCGCGGGCTGCCACATCGGTAGCAACCAATACTTGTAAATGCTTTGAGCGAAAACGCTGCATTACTGAATCGCGCTGTGCCTGTGAAAGGTCGCCGTGCAATGCATCGGCTTTGTAGCCCTCGGTCATCAGTTTATCCGATATTTCTTTTGTTTCGCGGCGGGTACGGCAAAAAATAATACCGTACATATCGCTATTTATATCAATCAAACGCCTGAGTGCCATATATTTATCAGATGCTTTTATCATATATGAGTGGTGGATAACATTGTCTGCGCCGGTGTTTTTACCGCCAACGGCAATCTCCTCGGGGTTGTTCATATATTTGTTGGCAATGTTGCGCACGCCGCCGGGCATTGTTGCCGAAAACAGTAGTGTCTGTTTTTCGTCGGGAGTTGCGGCTAAAATGGAGTCAAGCTCCTCTTTAAAACCCATATTTAACATCTCGTCGGCCTCGTCAAGCACTACCCACCTTATTTTGTTAAGTTTTAAAACCTTGCGCTTAATTAAGTCGAGTGTCCGCCCGGGTGTGCCTACAACAATGTGTGTACCTTGTTTTAACGCATTTATTTGGGGCACAATGCTTGCGCCGCCATATACTTCCTGAACCTTTAATTTAGGTATATATTTTGAATAAGCTTTAAGGTCGCTTGCTATTTGCAAACACAACTCGCGTGTTGGGCATAAAATAATCGACTGTGGGTTTTTGTTGCCTAAATCAACTTTATTTATTATTGGTAATCCAAACCCTGCGGTTTTGCCTGTTCCGGTTTGTGCTAATGCAATAATGTCGTTGCCTTGGTTTGATATTGCAGGAATGGTTTTTTCCTGAATGGGGGTGGGTTTTTCAAAACCCATTTCACTAATTGCCTTAAACAGTTCTTGCGAAAGGCTCATTTCATTAAAATTCTGCATATTATTATTAAAAAATCCCGCTTAAAATCCATTTTATTTCAGCCCGGAGGTTATTGTTTACCGAGTGTTGATGGACAAAATTAAACGGCTACGCAGCCAAAAAACCCGAAATGAATTCCATTTACACCCAAAGTTTTGCTTTCCCTGCAAAACGCGGCAAAGGTAATGTTATTATTTGATTTTCAAAGTATTTGCTTTTTTTGTTGTCTATAAACTAAGGAAACTGCGCTACTTTTCTCAATTTGTAGTCTTTTGAATATTCGAGTATATAAATTGCGGTGTTTTGAAACCCGCCTTGGTCGGTATATGGTACAAACTTAAAGTTTGTTTGCAGCAAATCAATATGGTGCATGTGTATGCACTTACGGAAGTCTTTTCCGTATTTGTTTAACGCCAAACAAAAATACTTGGTGATATCGTATCCTTGAAATGCATATTTATTGGGTTCGCCCTTATATTGCAGCCTATAATTCTTTACAAAATTAATAATATTGGGTTTGTTATAATCAATAAACGAGTTTGAGAAAATATGCGTATTGGTATTGTGGAAGTTGTCTAATTCAATATTCTCGAACCTTAGCCAGCGCGGCTGCCCAAATATTGTAATATCATACTCATACGAATAGCCGTTTAGCTTACCCATTACGTCGGTTACAAATGCTTGGTTGCTCGACGGTACGATTACAATATTTTTCATGCCGGGCGTAAATACCTCTTTTAAGATACTGTCGCGCGCATCATAATAAAAAACCTCGTTGTATTTTATCTGGTTAAAGTTATCTTGGTTCATTTGAGCAAACAACTGTTGTTTAAATTGTGATATATACTCTTGGTCAAGGTTGTTGCCGTCGTGTATTACTATGTAGTTTTTTACATCAAATTCATTTAAAAAATCGGATGCATGGTGCATTTGCACCTCAAAAGGCGGGCTAACCTGAAAGGCATACGGGTTGTGCTCTATAAACTCTTTTTTTAGCGATAGGGGGGAGACTATGTTTATTTGGTGCTCCCATGCATAATCGCCTATTATTTGCAGGTTGTTTCCATAAATTGGCCCAATAAAAAGATCGAAACCGCTTAAGTCATTGGTTTTTAAAAGCTGGGCAACGTGCGAGCTATCATTTTGTGTGTCAAATACATATATATCAAATGAGATGCCCATTTTTTTTAAATCTAACAGTGCCATAAGGGCGCCTTGATAAAAATCTATAAAAATTTTCGATTTAGGGTAAACAATATCTTTAATTCTACCTGTACGCAACACGGTTTCTAAAATATAAACCCCGTTTTCTTTAACCATTACATCTTTGTATTTGCCAAGTGTATCGTTTATGTTTAGGTAAAAAGGCAGAAAAAAAGCGATTTTATATTTTGTTACCGTATCAATGGGTTGTGCAGGGCAGGAGGGCAGTATAAGAGAATCTTTCCAAAATGAATATACATCGCGTTCGGGTTCATGTTTAATGGTGTCGGCCGATATTTTTTTTGCAAAGATTAAATCTGAGGTTTTGTTTTTTGCTATTTTTATCAGCTCGCCCTCTTGCAGTACCCTTTTTTTCAAATCGGGGTTGTTTTTATAAAGCTGTTTCTCTTTAATTTTGTACTGCCTTGTTAATCCCGATATGGTTTCTTGCTTTAAGACTTTATGATAGTAAAATTCGTTGTTGTTTTCAATGAATGCTTCGTTTACGGGTATTTTTATTTTTTCGTTAACCTGAAGTTCGTTCTCTTTTAAATGGGGGTTAAGCTCTTCAATTTTTTCAACGGTAGTATTGTGTTGTGCTGCAATACCAAATTTTGTCTCCTTTTTTTGTACTGTATAGAGTATAAAACTTGGTTCTTCATTATTATGGATAGTGTCTTCTTTTTCTGTAATGTCTTCAGTAATAGTTATTACAGGTATTTTTAATACTTCGCCAATGGCAATTCCCAGTTTTGCATTGGGGTTATACTCGTATATTTTATCTATTGATATGTTATATTTTAGAGACAGGTTAAATGGTGTGTCTCCTTTTTTTACTTCGTGGAAAACAAATTTTTGTTGGTTTTTACCGTTTTGCGGTGATATGCGTATTTTAAGGTATTGGTTTATTTTTACGTTGTCGGTAATGTGTAGGTTGTCGGCTTTAATGGTGTCAATTGGAATACTGTATGCCTTGCTAATTGCATAAAGCGTTTCGCCTTTTCGCACTATATGTATGTAATAGGGATTCCCGTTAAGGCTTACTTTATTGTTTGACCGTTTTATTTCGGTTTGTTGTGCCGGTAATACGGTTGTCGATAATACAATAAAAGATAGGATAAGTATTCGGATAAATGTTTTCATTTGATGAAAGTGGTTTTCTATATTTTTAAGCATCACAAATGTAGTAATTTATCAAAAATAAAAAAACCGCCGGTTGGGCGGTTAAATATTTTGTTATGCTTTTAGCTTTTTGCCTATATCGTCAATATAGCACCTAAACCGTTTGTCGGTATCAATTAGGTTGTTAACTGTTTTGCATGCGTGTAAAACGGTAGCGTGGTCTTTGCCTCCAATTTGTGAGCCTATTGTTGCCAACGACGATTTTGTGAGCCCTTTGGCAAAGTACATTGCAATTTGCCTTGCTTGTACAATCTCCCTTTTTCTTGTTTTTGAGTTTATCAGGTCTTGGGGCATATTAAAATAGTCGCAAACAATTTTTTGTATATAATCAATAGATATTTCGCGTTTGGTGTTTTTTACCAGCCTGTCAATCATTTTGCGCGCCAGCTCAATTGTAATCTCTTTTTTATTAAGTGTTGATTGTGCCAGCAACGAAATAAGGGCACCCTCCAACTCTCTGATGTTTGTGGTAATTTGCGCTGCAATATATTCAATAACCTCATCGGGCAGGTTTAGCCCGTCGTTATAAACCTTTTGTTTTAGTATTGCTATGCGGGTTTCATAATCGGGTATCTGCAAATCGGCCGACAGCCCCCATTTAAACCTCGACAGCAGCCTTTGTTCCATTCCTTTTAAGTCAACGGGCGGTTTGTCTGATGTTAAAATAAGCTGTTTGCTGTTTTGGTGCAGGTGGTTAAATATGTGAAAGAATATGTCTTGTGTTTTTTCTTTTTTGATAAATTCATGCACATCATCAATAATAAGCACATCAATCATTTGATAAAAGTGCATAAAATCATTCCGGTTGTTGTTTAATACAGCCTCGACAAATTGTGTATGAAATTTATTTGCATTTACATAAAGCACTACTTTTTCAGGAAATTTTTCTTTAACATGAATACCAATAGCTTGAGCAAGATGCGATTTGCCAAGACCCGATGAACCATATAAAAATAGGGGGTTAAATGCTGTTTTACCGGGGTTGTTTGCTACTGCAAAACCTGCCGACCGTGCCAAGCGGTTACATTCGCCTTCAATAAAATTATTAAAACTGTTAATAGGATTTAATTGCGGATCGACATGCAGTTTTTGTATGCCGGGTATAATAAACGGGTTTTTTATGGTCTTCTGTTCATCTAAGGGTAATGACAGAGGCTTATTTTTCAGATCTCGTTTATCGTTAGTAGGTAGTTTTACGGTATATGGGTTTGAGTTGGAATAAACATTGTTTTCCATAATAACGCTGTATTCCAGTTTTGCGCCTTCGCCCAACTCATTACGTAATGTCCGTCTGAGTATATCAATATACTGCTCTTCAAGATATTCGTAAAAAAACGGGCTTGGAACCTGTATGGTTAAGATATTTTTATTGACCTTGATTGGTACAATAGGCTCAAACCATGTTCTGAAACTAATGGCAGGAACGTTATCTTTTATCACATGCAAACAGTTGTTCCAAACTTGTTGGTAATTTTTGTTCATTTTGGTTAAATAATTTTTATTAATCCCTTAAAATCTGAAGCAATTTTGTGAAAAAATAATTAAAAAAAAAATAAATTTACTATTGATTTTTAAATTTATTTTATATGCTATTCTTTATCAATATATTAAAAAAATAAAAAAAAATAAATTTATTAATGTCCTGAAAAATAGCGTGTTACAAAATATTTATTTCTATTAGTCTGATAATAAATTGTATAAGGATTTTGATTGAATAACTACTTGCATTTGTACTTATGTTAAATTAATTGTTAAAAACTCTTGTTTGATAAGGCATACGTAAATATTTTATTATTTTCTTCAAATTATTTTAAAATATGATTAAATATTAAATAAATATTTTTTTCACATTTTTAATTTAACATAAGTATTATATCGGTTTTTTTATTCTACTATTTTTGACAATAAAAGCTCAGCATTTATTTTATTGTCGAATTTATTGCTTAAAATCTGTTTTCTGTGTATCAAATCTTTGTTTTCAAATGGTAAATCCATCAGTTTTTTAGTTTTATCGACAAATTCATTTGGTGTGTTTGCCAAATGGCATAATGATTCAAGGCCTGTACCACTAATCATATCATTGTTTACAACGCAGTGCCGTCCGTTAAACAACGATGCAATCAGCTTTAATTTTATTCCGGTAGGCTGAAAGGTTGGCAACAGGTGTACGTGTGCCATAGCAACGAGGTTTTGCATCTCGCTTTCAGAAGGATTTGCCACTATTTTTATATGCTTGGCATTTTGTGCAAGTTTTAAAATGTGTTTGTCAGGGTTTTTACCTGCAATTACCAACGAAATATTATTTATATTATAAAAAGCATTAATTAAATACTTTGCTGCCTCAATATTTTCGGGCACCGACAGGTTAGCGTGGTATATTACATATGAACTTGTACCAAAGGTTATATTTATACCGTTATTGGGGTGAAAGGGTGGGAGCCAAAAAGTATTTTTATACAATTTGGCAAAATAGGCATAATCGTTGGGTGATATTGCTGCAATATGTGTGGCATATTTTAGAGTTTGCTCATATTTTTTCAATTTATTGGCAGCATTTTTAAAATAGAGCTTTTTAAATACGTTTTTTTCTTGTTTTGCCAATTGTAAGTAATAGTCGTGCTCGATATTATGCATGCGTACCACTTTAATTCGTTTTTTTAACACATTGCTGCTTAAATAATATGTGGTATGCAGCCCTTCAAATAAAATTGGGTAACTGTTTTTGTTTAGGTTATTTAAAAGTTGTGCGTTTGAACGCGACTTAATAATATATGGTGTTTTTCCTACGGAATTTAAAAAACCGGTTTTTCGTTTATAATAATAAACCTTTTCACAAAGCTTATCAAGTTCTGGTTGAATTCCACGGCCATAATCAAAACAGTGCAATATTATTTTAATACCTGTAGCATGCAAAGATTTTATTTTATAGAACACGTCGATTATTCCACCATAATTTGGCGGATATGGAATATTAAAGCTGACTATGTTGATTTTTAAAGCGTCCACTTTTTTTTGCCTCACGAGAATCGAATATTTAGATATTTTATATACTTATTACCGAATAATTAATTCTAATAGCACTAATATAATTAAAAATATTGATAATAAAGTACAAAAGGCTAAACTCAACAAATAGAAAAGATTTTAATAAAAGTCTGATAATATATATTATGTTAAATAGTAACAAAGTTGAAAAAGCTGAAATTAATCAGCTTCTCCTATTCATATATTTTTAATATTTTTATTCTTCTATGGCTTTAATCTTTTCATTCATCTCTTTATACTTAGCCATATAATTTTCGTTATCGTTTCTGAGTTTAAAATAAATCTCTTTTAAAGTGAGCATGGTTGATTTTTCTGAGCTGTCAATTTCGTGCGCCTTTTCTAAATATGGCAATGCTTTTGCAAGCTCTTTAAATGATTCCTTAACAGCGGCTTCATATTCTGCTTGTTTATTCGGTGGTATATTATTTGCCTCCTTAAGCATATCGGCACCTCTGTTAAAGAATAAAGCACCAAGATTGTAATATGCATCAAAATAATCAGGTTTTATTTCTACAGCCTTTTCATACGATGCCTTTGCATTGTCAAAATCTTTTAATTTATCGTATAAAGCACCCTGCGCAAAATAAAATGTTTGATTGGTAGGGTCTTTTTCAATAGCTTTTGTAAGATATTCTAATGCTAAATCAGATTTATCAACGCTTAAGTAATGGTTAATTAAAGATACCATTAATGCATCATTATCAGATGGATAAGCCTCTACCCCTTTTTTAAGGTAATCAACATATTTTGCAGTATCGCCTCGTTCGTTTTCAATGTTTGCCATATACCCATAAACCTTTGAGCCTTCAAATTTTAGGTCGGCTGTTTGTTGATAGTAGTTTAAAGCTTTATCGTATAATTTTGCTTTTTCGGCAGCAATTCCTGCATTAAATATTACCATTGTGTCAATTTTGCCAACACTTACAACCTCATCAATGCCAATTGAACCTTCAAAATTTCTTAAAGCACCTTTATAATCTTTTGCGTTAAATAACTCAATTCCCTTATTTACCATAAGCACACCAATAAGCTTTAGTTGGTTTTCAATATCGTTTTTGTACTGTCCTTTAGTATCTAACTCTAACGCTTTTTTGTATGCGGCAACAGCTTCATCTAACGGGTTTTCCGATAGAGCTTTAAATTTTTCATCGCTGCTTTGTGCAATTGCCTGATATACTTGTCCTTTAACCTTCCATGTTTTGGCCTTGCCAATGGTTTTTTCGTGCTCACAAGCTAAATCAATTGCAGTTTTTGCCTTATCCAACTGATTGTACTGTGGCTTAGAATAGTTTAATGCACTTTGTACCTTTGAGTTTTGTGCCGACACAAAAACTACTGATAAAACAAATGCAAATAAAAATGCTAATTTTTTCATATGTGTAAGTTTTATAAAATTTTAAAAGTTCAAATATAATTTATTTTAGTTTATTTTTCAATTATTGCTCATTTGATTCGGTATTTTCTTCTCCTTCTTCTCCTTCTTGGGTTTGTCCTTCAACCTCATCATCTTCGCTTTTGGCAACATATTCAATGGCAGCAATTTGGTCGCCTTGTTTAAGGTTTATCAGGCGAACGCCTTGTGTAGCCCGTCCCATTACCCTAAGTTCTGACACTGCCAAACGAATTGTAAGTCCTTTTTTAGTAATAATCATTAAGTCATCGGTATCGGTAACTCCTTTAAGTGCAATAAGTTTTCCGGTTTTTTCGGTAATATTGAGGGTTTTTACTCCTTTTCCGCCACGTTTTGTAATTCGGTAGCCTTCAATATTCGAGCGTTTACCGTATCCGTTTTCAGAAACTACAAGAATATCCTCGCTTTCGTTTTCGATACAAACCATTCCGATTACCTCATCGCCCGGGGTAAGCCTAATACCGCGTACTCCCGAAGCAACCCTGCCGATAGGCCTTACTCCGCTTTCGTAAAAGCGTATTGCTTTGCCTCCCTTTACTGCAATAATTATTTCATGGTTGCCATTTGTAAGCTTGGCCTCTAACAGTTGGTCGTTTTCACGAATGTTTATGGCGTTAACTCCATTTTGGCGTGGGCGGCTATACGCTTCAAGCGATGTTTTTTTGATAATACCCTGTTTGGTTGCCAAAATTATATACTGGCTGTTGATATACTCTTGATCGGTAAGATTTTTTACATTTATATATGCTTTTACCTGATCGTCGGGGTTTATCTGTAATAAGTTTTGGATAGCCCTCCCTTTTGATGTTCGTGTGCCTTCGGGTATTTCGTAAACTTTTAACCAAAAGCATTTTCCCATCTCTGTAAAGAAAAGCATTGTGCTGTGCATATTGGCAATATACAGGTGTTCAATAAAATCCTCTTCGCGGGTGGTGCTGCCTTTTGCACCAACTCCTCCTCTACTCTGGGTTCTAAACTCGGATAAGGCGGTTCGTTTTATATAGCCTAAATGCGATATGGTTATCACAACCTCTTCGTCGGCATAAAAATCCTCAGGATTAAACTCGCCGGCATCGGGTACTATATCTGTTTTTCTTTCGTCGCCATATTTGTTTTTTATCTCAATTAATTCGTCTTTGATGATATTCATACGAATATCTTTGTTTTCAAGTATCTCTTTAAGTTTTTCGATAAGTTTTTTAATGTCATCGTACTCTGCCCTCAGCTTATCCTGCTCAAGACCGGTAAGTTGGCGTAGGCGCATGTCAACAATAGCCCTTGCCTGAATATCTGACAGTTTAAACCTCTCCATTAATGATTCGCGTGCTTCATCGGGTGTTTTTGATGCGCGTATAATTTTTATTACCTCATCAATGTTATCGCTTGCAATTATTAAACCCTCAAGTATATGGGCACGCTCTTCGGCCTTGCGTAATTCAAATTGGGTGCGGCGTATTACCACATCATGCCTGTGCTCAACAAATTTAACCAATAGGTCGCTTAGGGTAAGCATTTGAGGCCTGCCATCGACAAGTGCAATGTTATTTACGCTAAACGATGTTTGCAGTTGTGTAAACTTATATAATTTGTTTAATACAACATGCGGAATTGCATCTCTTCTAAGGTCATATACAATTCGCATTCCGCTTCTGTCCGATTCGTCGTTTACATTGGTTATCCCGTCTATTTTTTTGTCGTTTACCAATTCGGCTGTTTTTATTATCATTTCAGCCTTGTTGACCAAGTACGGGATTTCAGTAATTACAATTTTTGATTTACCATTGTCTGAAGTCTCAATTTCTGCTTTGCCTCTTAGCACTATCCTGCCTCGCCCTGTTTCAAACGCATCTTTAATGCCTTGATAACCATATATTATGCCTCCTGTCGGAAAGTCGGGGCCTTTAACGTAACTGAGCAGTTCGTCGCTGGTAATATCATTGTTATCAATATATGCAATAAGGGCGTTTATTACTTCTGATAAATTGTGGGGCGGCATGTTTGTTGCCATACCCACTGCAATACCTGATGCCCCGTTAACAAGTAGTGCCGGTATTTTTGTTGGCAAAACTGTTGGCTCATATATTGTGTCGTCAAAATTTAATTTAAAGTCAACTGTCTCTTTTTCGAGGTCAACCAACATCTCTTCGGCAATTTTTTTAAGCTTTGCCTCTGTATAACGCATTGCTGCCGGATTATCGCCATCAACCGAGCCAAAGTTGCCCTGCCCGTCAACTAACGGATATCTTAACGACCAATCTTGTGCCATACGTACCATTGCAAAATAAACCGATGAATCGCCGTGTGGGTGGTACTTACCCAGCACCTCTCCTACTATTCTTGCCGATTTTTTATGCTTACGATTAGCAAATATTCCTAATTCAGACATTCCGAATAAAACACGCCTATGAACAGGCTTTAATCCGTCTCTTACATCGGGCAAAGCTCGCGATACTATAACCGACATTGAATAATCAATGTAGGCCGACTTCATTTCTTCTTCAATGTTGATTTTTATAATCCTCTCTCCGTCAGACATTTATATTGAATTTTAATTAAAATATTTTATTTTTTTTTAAGCCCCTAAATGTACTAAAATAAATATGTTTTTTACTGTAAAAAATAGGTCGAATTTATGAAAATTATTAACATTTTATTGTTTATAAATATTAGGTAAAAACTTGCTTTTTTAACTACTACCTAAATTGAGCGATTCCGAACTTTAAATATCACCAATCATGCAGCACAAAAA
>CAYQPP010000029.1:11158-19098 GCA_964419235.1 uncultured Bacteroidales bacterium | reverse complement strand
TATTTAATTTTAAAATAAGCCATTGAATTGTCTTCGTATCTTCCGAACATTCCGGCATTGTCGCCTACAAATATGTTTGCCCCCACAAGAATAGAAAAACTATCGTCGAAATCGTAAGTTACCTTAGGACGAATAAGAGCATCTTCGCCTGTTAATCCTATATATGAAAACAGTTCAAGATGCAGTGTTTCACGCATGGCATCGTATCTTGCCAAAAATGTAGCCATATTGTTAATTTCGTCGTCGGTCATTTTGTCGTCGTAGTCTAAAATATATTTTTGAATAAACTGCCCACTTAGTTTTACGCTTCCTATGCTAAAATCAAGACCAACAACATAGTTAAGATAATCTTTTTGCACAAGAGCATCTTGTGCTTTTAAATCTTCGGTTTGAAAATACTTTCCGTTGTAATATGCACCTTCGCCTCGTAAAATAAATCCTTTTATTTCGGTGCTGAACGAACCTCCTGCTACATACAAACGGTGATGTTCGGGAGTTATTGTCAAACTTGTAAGAACAGGTTTAGGAGGCACTGAATTAGTATCCATGCCGAAATGTCGTTGTACATGCATTGCCGGATTATCGTCCCAAGTGTATCCTCCCATTACGTCAAAATCAATATTTGATGTTATGGTAGAAAATTTTAAAAATGCTTCGCTGTTTTCAAGCGATGGTTTTATTTTACTTTTACTCCAATCGAAAGTAGTGGGAGCCGGAAAATCAGGTTGAATATACCAAATTGAGCCGGGAGCCGGTTTTGTAGTGGGAGTAAATTGAGGTATTAATATTGCCTCAATTGTGCTGTTGCCAATGTAATAATCTATTTTAGCAGAAATTATACCTGTTCTTATCTCGTCAAAATCGGGTAAAAGAAACTCGGTAAGATTAAGTGGTGATACAATATCGGTAATAAATACTCCGTCGGCTTTTCCCCATACTATTTGTTGTTTCCCGATTCGTAAATCAAAATTCTTGAAATACATATCCATATACACTTCTCGCATTCTGAAATTTAAACTGTCGGCATTGTAAAGGTATAGCATAGGATTAGCTTTAAACATAACCTTTTCGCCACGTTTTTCAAAATTCACATTAAGTGTTTGTTGAATAATTGAAAATTTGCCATCGTTAAATTTTACACCCTCATAAGTTCTTGCAAAGCCGGATATATCAACATTCTGTGCTTTTATAAAAGAACTTGCAAACATTACTAAAATGATTGTAATAATTTTTGTTTTCATAATTCTAATAGTTTTATATTTTAAAATCTTAATTTTTCTGTCATTATACCAAATCGCAACATTGTTATCTGGTGATCGAAATATATATTGTAATAATCCATTCCGTGATAAAAGTGTGCAAAGAATCCAATATCCTCGAAAAACTTGGGATGATAGTAGAATGTTAAACCTAAATTTAAACGGTTTAGTGAAAAAAAGTTCCAGTCGTGAACTTCGCCAAACATCCATGTTGTTTTTGCTTTAACTGATATGCTTGCTTTTTTTGGTTCGACACTTGATTTTCGCGACAGCTTAAATACCGAAAAAATGGTATTCCAACGGTATAAACTGTAAATGCCTATCAGTTCGTCGGATGTTAAACCTTTTGCATGAGACTCAAATGAAGTTGATAAAAACTGCACTGCGTTAAAGCGTTTACTGTAATTTGTTTTTATTAATCCTACTTCCAAATAGTTTGTAGCAAAATTTCCCGATTCGGTATTTATTTCGCCGTTTTCAAGATAAAAATCATCGGATTGCCCGTTTGAGTGATGAGCCAATTTGAAAAATCCCGTTAAGCTGTTGGCTAATTTATCTGCCGAAAAACGATAATATGCAGTTATTTGCGGTATATAACTCGGTGTTCTTACGGGAAAAGAATATTCTTGATGCATTCTTATGGTTATTTGTGGTGTTAATACACCAATCAATCGAGCATCTTTACTTGTTCTTATATAAAACCCGGGATTTAAGTTTGCCTCAAAAACCAAAGGTTCAATATTCCCGATATCAGTTGGAAAAGTGATATAATTTTCACCTTGATTTACCTGTGCAATTGTAGTAAGAGCAATTTTCTCTATAATAGAATCTTTTATGCTTTGAGCCTGCACCGACACAGATATTATTATTAATATTATTACATAAATTTTTCTCATCATCTGTTTTTTTAACGATAAATTGCTATTCCGAAACCAAATTCTAAGATGTCCCTAAACGGAACCGATGAGTTTCCGGCTTTACTTGTTACGTAAAGTCCTCTTGTTCCCATTCTTACATAAAATGCAGTGCCCGATGCCGGTGTTTTACTCGATAAAAGTTTTGTTTTTATCTCTCCTCCGAGAAAAACGCCTGCATTTATACCCGGATACCACCAATAATAACCTTTCGGATAGTTGTCGGGCAACCTTACCCAATACTCACTGCCAAAAGTGTGATGAGTAAAAAATCCTATGTTTAACGGTAAAATTTGAATATTGTCATTCAGCTTGTATTTTAACAGTTTTCCTGTTAATTGAAGACTAATGCTGTGTAAATCATCTACGGTAAATTTATATGGTATATAACTGTAAAACAATGATATATCGAGTTTGCTGTTGAAAAAAGAGTAACCGACACCCGGTGATATAAAACCTATACCTCCCGCAAATTGCAGTTTTATGTAATCGGGGGCAAATCGCATTAGCGAAGTGTCTTTATGTGTTGTGTTTGCGAAAGATAATTCCGTAAACAAAAAAACAAACAAAATGATATGTAAAAATCTTTTATAAATCATAAGTTTCAATATTTACGGTGTCTTTTGTAATTTTTACTATACAAAAATTTTTATGGGCTATTGTATCAACATTCAAATAAATAACTCCATCATCATATGGGTTGTAAATTTCAAAATGATGCGTATGCCCATGTATGGCAATTAAAACATTGTTGTATCTTGAAATGGTTTTTGAAAAATCTTGTTCCAGATTGCTGTCGAAATCCAAATCCATTGGTGGAACATGAAATATTACAACTGCTTTTGTAAATTCGGATGTTGGTTTTAGCTGAGAATCGAGCCAATTAATATCGGGTACTGTTCCGTCAAATTTAAATTCCCTGCTGTTAGTGTTTATTGCTATAAATTTAATACTGTCGTAGATAAAACTAAAATTCTCATTTCCGAACATTGTTCGATATGCTTCTTCGCCATTTCCTACAATGTCGTGGTTGCCCAATACAACAATGTAAGGTATTTTTAATTTTTGTAAATTAGAGTTTCCCCATAAATATTGTTTGGGTAGTCCGAAATCGGCTATGTCGCCTGTATGAATTACAAAGTCTATATTTTCTTCGGTGTAAATGTTGTTTACAGTGTCGGCAAAAACTTCTATTTCGTCAAAATCTCTGTGTGTATCTCCTGTTATGGCTATTGTTATAGTGTCGTTGGATTTTTTTTGTGAAAGTATTTTTGCAATGTTTTTATTGTTTAAATCGGTATTTTCTTCGTTAAAATCTATAACATACGGCGAATACTCAAACATATCTTTACACGAATATGTTAGAGTAGTAATAATAAATATTAATATGTATAGATTTTTTTTCAAATTTGGTGTTTTTTTAATAAAATGTGTTTTGGTAAAACCTAACAGGTTTATTAAACCTGTTAGGTTTTTTTGATGTTTGAGGATTCAACTATTAAATTAACTTACCTCTACAACTATGAAACGTTTACATTCCTCTCATCATCATACGTTCGGTAAACTTACTTGCGGGAACACCTGAGTTTATTTTAATATTTGAAAGTTGTATAACTGTTTTGTGATTATTTTGTATATTTTCCATTTCGGAATGTGTAATAATCCAAAAACCTGAAATCTTTTTAACTTCTTTGATGTGTAATGTTTTCAATAACTCACCGTCTTCGTCGTAAAACTCTTTTTTTACACCCACAAAGTTGTCTTTACGTATCCATGTAATTGTTTTTGAATACATATAGTCTTCATCTTTCGATACACTTTCTACCACATAGCAGTTTTTGCCTTCTATATTTTCTTCGCGAAGCAGTTTGTGAGTATCGGCATCAAGTTTTCTGTCGCCAAGGTCGTCGTAAGTAAAGTCAGACCCCATAAAATAATCACTTTTACTGTCGCTTGAAATTCGTTTTACTTTTTTAAGTGCCGGCAGATAAATCCATTGGTCGTCGGCTTTATTTTCATCGTCGTAACTCCAATTCATAAACGATGTATTTTTTACATCGGCAGGCGATAAAAAGAACATAATACTCTTTTCTACTGTTCCGAAATCTTTGGTAAACTGCTGAATTTTTCTCACACGAGTTTGTCCGCTTTTGTTTACCAATGTCATGGTAAGTTGCGATGTTTGGTCGTCACCCGTAGGTAAATTATAAGCTTTGTCAACTATCTGACGACCTGTTAATTGTGCACTTGCACTAAACCCTGCAATTATTATTGCTACTGTTAATAATTTTTTTAGTGTTTTCATAACTTTAATTATTTAGTTTATTCAATTATTCAATGATGTAATGATTCAATGATGTAATGATTCAATGTGTAATTAGTTTTTACTGATTGTTTTTAAACTGGCTTCTAATATTCTTAATATTTCTTCCACATCGCTTAATAAACTTTGAGCAAGTTTTTCTTCAATATATTTACTGTCTTTTAGTAATCGCATCCAATAATGTGTTTCGCGAGCTTCTTTATAGGCAATAAATAATTTATATCTGAAATCTTTTTTTGAAATACTTCCTGTTGCTTCTTCTATATTTGCACCAATCGAAGTTCCACTTCTCAAAATTTGTTTTGCAATTGTATATTCATGTTTTTCATCACACAAATACTTATACAGCTTAATAATTCTTAGTGCAAAGTCGTAGGTTTTAGTAAGTATTATATTTTCTTCCATTTTATTAATACACTATTAAATATTACTACATCATTGTATCATTATATAATTATATCATTATTTTATTTCTTTTTAAAATACACATTACTCATATACAGCACTACAAGCATAATGGTGAGTGTTCCCACAAAACTTGTAAACATATTTAGCGAAACCAAAGCTCCCAGTTCGCGGTTTGGCGGAAATACAGAGAATATCAATACAAGAAATCCTGCTATTACCACTATGGCGTTGTAAATAATTGCTCGTCCTGAGTGAGCCATGGTAAGTTGTGCCGTTTTCATTTTATCTTGCGAATGTTCGGCGTTATGTCTGTATTGTTCAAGAAAGTGAACGGCATAGTCGATACCGATACCTATTGCTATACTTGAAAGTAGGGCGGTTGTTGTGTTTAAAGGTATTCCTAAGAATCCCATAATACCGAAACTGATAAGTGCTGTTAAAATAATTGGTACAGAACCGATTAATCCGATAGAAATCTTTTTAAACATCAGTGAAAGTAGAACTACAATAATGATTAAAGAGAGAATTAAACTTTTAATCTGTCCTTCGAGAATTAAATCGGTAAATACCAATCCTTTGTAACCGCTACCGGCATAGTTCATGTCAATGCCCAACTTTTTAAAATCGTCTTTGTATTTTTCAATTATTGCAAGAGTAGAGTTCATTGCTTTGCTGTTGTCCGATTTTAGTTGGAATGTAACATTCGCTTTTTCGTAATCGTAATCTACTACTTTGTTTAAATTTTCAGGGTCACCCGACATTTCGTAAAGAAGCAAATATTGTGCAATCATATCCTGATTGTCGGGAATTGTGTTATATTCTTCTTTATCGGCATTCATAACTTTGTTCATGCGGCGGATGTAGTCAGCAAGTGAAAATGTATTTCCAACAACTTGCAACTCGTTGTCAACATCTTTTTGCATTTTGTCAACCAATTTTAATACGGCAGGATTTTTAAAAGCGTCCTTTTTACCTTCGGCATCAAGAATAAGATTCAGAGTGCTTGTTCCTCCAAAATGTTCATTAATAAATTTATCGGTAAGAACAATTTCACTGTTTTTTTCAAATTTTTCAAGGAAACTTGAGTTAATCCAAATCTCTTGCATGCCTATAATTGACAATACGGCAATTATCAGCGAACCTACAATAGAAACATATTTATGTTTAATTACCCACGATGCAAAATTGTTAGCAATTTTAGAGTGAGAGTGTCCTTCTTTATCTTCTGTGTGGTTAATAGGTTTAGCTTTCGGTAAACCGAAAATCATAATACCTGCGGGTAAAAATACAAGTGAAAATACCATAGCCATCATCACGCCGAAGGCAGTGAAAATACCGAAATATTTAACCGGATATACTTGTGATGTAAGTAGAGAAATAAATCCTACGGCTGTAGTTACTGATGTCATTATTACAGGTTTCCACAAAAATTTAAGCATATCCTTTGTAGCCTCTTTGCGTGTAGCCTGCGGATTGTGATTTATAAATACTTGCAAGTGACTATACAGGTGAATACCATCGGCAACCCCAATGGCAATAAGCATTACGGGAATCATGGTAGAGACGGCATAAATTGGTATTCCGACAGTTGCCATTAGTCCGAATGCCCAAATGGTAGAAAAGAAAACTACACCGAGAGTGATAAGTGTTCCTTTAAAACTGCGTAGTGTTATAAAAAGCACAATAAATATTACAAGAATAACTATCGGAACCATTTTTTTCATATCGGCAGGTCCCAATAGAGCCATTGTACCTTCTACAATAGGACGACCTGCTACATATATTTTTATGTCATCGGTTTCGGATGCTTTGGCAGTTTTTAATATATGATTATAAAAATCTTGTGTAAATACATCGTCGCCTATTTCGGCAATAATTACAGTTACAGTGGTGTCGTATGAAACTAAACGACCGAAAACCATTTCGTTGTTAATTACATTTTCTTTTAGTTTTTTTAGTTTTTCAGGCGATTTGGGAACTCTTTTGTAAAATGCTTTTACGTCCATTCCGTCTTCGCTTCCGATAATATTATCAGCTGTATATAACGAAGTTACATCGTTTTTGTCAATTTCAGGAAATTTTTGAAATCGCTTAGTTAGTTTTTTTAATGTATCCAAAGTTTCGGTATTAAACACTCCGTTTTTGTTTTCAAGAGCTATTATAATACCGTCTTTAATGTTAAACCAACTCTCTGCTTTATCGCTGTAAACAAATGCCGGATGGTCTTGCGGCATATATTTATCAAGATTGGTTTCCATTCTTGTGTTCTCTTTCATTTCAGTAACAAAGAAAGCTGTTACTACAATGATGATTATCATTGATAACCATTTGTAATTTAAAAGTTTAATTAATAATTTTTCCATTTTCTAAGCTTTTTTTAGTTAATATTAACTAACATTGATTTATAAATTTTTTTATTTTTCTAATATTTGTCTTATACCTATAAGTAACTCTTGTCCTTCTTGCAACAGGTTTTCTTTTTGATTTTTTAAATCCCATTGTTTTACCTTAAAGCGTAAAGCACCCATAACAAGCAGAGCAAGAGTTTTATAATTAATATCAGTTCGTATTTCACCTGCGTTTTGTCCGGAAAGTATAATGTCTTCAATAGCGGTTTGCTTGGTTGTCATAATGTTTGCGATTTTTTCACGCAAAACGGTTTCGTTTTTAAATATCTCTTCGGAAAAAATAACAGTAATTTGTGAAGGTTCTTTCGAGAAAATTTCTAATATTTTCGAAAAGATAAATTCTATTTTATTAATAGCTTTATCATTCATACCGTTAACAGCTTCGAGTAAAAACATTGACATCTCTTCAAAATTCTTTAAAATAGCCAGCAGTATATCGGTTTTACTTTCAAAATGACGATAAATAGCCGGTTCGGATATACCTATATCTTTTGATAAATTTTTAATGGTTAATCCTTGAATCCCTTTTGTATCAATAATGTTTATTGATTTATTTATTATTTCTATTTGTCTTTCTGATAACATTTTAATATAATTTTTTTAAAATAACGCAACAAAGTTAGTTAAT
>CAYQPP010000029.1:9793-11058 GCA_964419235.1 uncultured Bacteroidales bacterium | reverse complement strand
GTTACCGTTCCTGCATCTTCAAGAGTACGGCTTAACACTTCGGGTTTAAGATTCATTTTTTTAAATGTATCGGCATACATTCGACCGGGCACTACAATGGAAATATACTGATCTGATGCTGTGATATTAAAGAATATACATGTTGCGGCTGTTGATGCCACAAGTGAACCTGTTGTTTTTGCAAATTTCACAATCTCTTCGGTAATACGCATAAGCAAGCCGCTTGATTCCATTACTCCGCCAAAAGTCATTGCTGAAAGGATAAGCCATATTGTAAGCAACATTCCCGCCATACCGCTTGTATGAAACAGTTTATCGATAATAGCATCTCCGGTATGAATATCAATATTTCCATACATAGCTTTCATACTGCTGATATACGACAACTTAAGATAATTGCCTGCCTCTCCTGCTACCTGTTCAATAATATGCGGCTGAAAAATTACTGCTGCAACTACTCCCAATAAAACACCTATCATTAACGAAGGCAAAGGAGGCACTTTTTTTATTATTATTATAATTAATATTACGGGAACAAGAAATAGCAACGGATTGATATTAAAAGTATTGTTTATTGCAGATTGTACAGAGTTTATATCGGTTGTAACAGCATTAAAATCATAATTAAATCCTATTATCAAAAAAATAATCAGAGTAATTATCATTGAAGGACCTGTTGTGTAAATCATATATCTTACATGAGTAAAAAGGTCGGTACCTGCCATTGCCGGAGCAAGATTTGTAGTATCGGATAACGGCGACATTTTATCACCGAAATAAGCTCCTGAAATGATTGCTCCTGCAACTATTGGTTTTGATATTCCCATTGCTGAGCCTATTCCTAGAAGGGCAACTCCAATGGTTGCAATGGTTGACCACGAACTGCCTGTTGCCAACGATACAAGCCCTGCTATTACTACAGCTGAAAATAAAAAAACACGCGGAGATAAAATATCTAAACCGTAATAAATAAGAGCAGGTACTACTCCGCTTAGCAACCATGTGCCCGATAGTGCACCTATCAACAATAATATCAGTATCGAAGGCATTGCCGAACCTATGGTGCTCACTATTTTGTCTCTTATTTTTAACCAACCGACACCAAGCTTGATACTTATTATTGATGCTACTGATGCCGCCAAAAGCAAAGCTATTTGGTTTGAACCGTCAAGTGTGGCATCTTTAAAAAATATTACATTTAAACTTAATAATATTATTAAAAATATAATGGGAATAAATGCTTGCAGCAAACTTGGTCGTTTTGT
>CAYQPP010000029.1:0-9693 GCA_964419235.1 uncultured Bacteroidales bacterium | reverse complement strand
CATAAATGTCAAAATACACAATACAATAATAAGATTATCAGGGAGTAAAGATTTGACATTATAATTTATCAAGAAATTTCTCACTTTCGTTCGAAATGATTATAAATAATTTTATGTGTAAATAGCTTTCTACTTTATACTCATCATACAGTCTTACAACCTTGCTTTCGGTACAATATCTTGACTTGCAAATTCACCTTTCATATATTTGTAATATCCTGTAATGGCAATCATAGCTGCATTATCAGTAGTATATTCAAACTTTGGTATATAAACTTTTAAATTCTTTTTATTTCCATAATCAATTAATGCTTGTCGTAATCCTGAGTTGGCACTAACACCGCCTGCTACGGCAATTTCTTTAATGTTTTTATTGTCTTTAATTACCTTATCAAGTTTATCCATTAAAATATCAATAATGGTTTTTTGCAACGAAGCACATAAGTCAGCTTTATTTTCTTCAATATAATCGGGATTAGTTTTAATATTATCACGAATATGATAAAGAAAACTTGTTTTTAGCCCGCTAAAACTGTAATTATAATCGTCAATTCTTGGTTTTGAGAATTTGAATTTATCGGGATTTCCTTCTTTTGCCAGTTTGTCGATAAGAGGTCCGCCCGGATAAGGTAAACTCATTATTTTGGCACATTTATCAAAGGCTTCGCCTGCTGCATCGTCAATGGTAGAGCCAATAATTTCCGTTTCAAGATAATCTTTAACCATAATAAGTTGCGAATTACCGCCCGAAACCAACAAACATAAAAACGGAAATTCAGGTTGGTTGATATCATCTGTATTTTCTTTAATAAAATGAGCCATTACATGACCGTGCAGATGATTTACTTCAACCATGGGAATTTTTTGAGCAAGCGAAAAACCTTTGGCAAAAGAACTGCCTACAAGCAATGAGCCTAACAAGCCGGGACCACGAGTAAAAGCAACGGCAGTAATATCGTCGGGTGTTAATCCGGCTTGTTTTATTGCAGTATCTACAACAGGAATTATATTTTGTTGATGAGCTCTTGATGCAAGTTCGGGAACTACACCGCCGTATTGTTTATGAACATCTTGATTGGCAATAATATTTGATTTTATTACGCCATCTGAAATAACTGCTGCCGAAGTATCGTCACACGATGATTCTATCCCTAAAATATTTATGCTCATAAAATTGTTTTTTTATCAATAAAATTATTGTCTTTTCTGATTATATTTAACCTTTTATTTATTTTTGCGTCTTTAAAAACAGATATATTTAAATTATAATAACAATTTAGATATTGAGTTGTAAAAAATAAATATTGATTTTTCAATTTAAAAGTTCAAAAGTATTAAAAAAACAGTAAAAATATTAGCATTATTAATCCTTATTATATCGGGAGCGGTAATTATAATGTGGACAGCCATGCGTAGTCCCGCAATACAGACTGTTGCCGTAAAAAGAATACTTGTGAACCTTTCGCAGAAAACGGGAGCCGATTTTTCAATAAAAAAAGTCAGATACGGTTTTAATAAAAATCTGATTATTAAAAATTTTCTTGTTAAAGATAAAAATAACGATACCATTATTTATGTAAGAAAAATTAATGCAGGTATAAAAAAAATTGATTTATCGAAAAATGAAATATCAATTAATAATTTAACCGTAAAGGATATTTACAGTGATATTTATCAAACAGACAGCTCGGAATACAACTTCTCGTTTATTATCGATAGTTTAAAGAATGACAGCACTAAACCGTTTGATTGGTTAATTATGTGTGATGAGTTGGCAATAAAAAACAGTAATATTTTTATAAAACCCGGCAATAAAAAACAATTTCATATAGAAAACATGAATCTTAAAATTCAAAATATTTATATAGATTCTGTATTGCAATCTTTCAATATTGTTAAATTTTACAGCAAATTAAACGGTAAAGAATTTTTAAATGACTTTTCATTACAATTGTATAAAAAGCATAATAAAATTAAGTTAAATAATTTTAAAATTTTCACACAAGAGTCTCAATTAAATATAGAAAAAAGCGTATTTAATTTACCCGATAAAAAAGCCCATAAGCATTTTTCTTACTCTTTAAAATTTCTGTCTTCTAAAATATCTTTTAGTGATATTTCATTATTTATAAATAAAAATATAAGTAATATAGATAACATTGTATTGTCGGGTGTTTTAAAAGGAGGTGATGATTTTATTGTAGGTGCCGATTTTAAAATACAAACAGGGGAAGAGAGTAGTCTGTTTTTTGATTTTGATATTAAAAATATCGATGACATTAAAAACATCAAGTATCTGTTTAATATAAATGAATTTTATACAACTAAAGTTGATGTTATAAATGTATTGAATAATTTTTCGAATTATGATACTGTGAATTTAAGCAAACAGCTTAGTTTTATTGATAATTTATCATATAACGGGAGTTTAAAAGGCGATTATAATAAGTTATATAACAAAGGATTGTTTTTGTCAAAAATAGGACAAGTAGAATCGGATATTTCAATAACCAACGACCGGCAAAACAATAAAATATGGTTAAACGGAGATATTAAAGCCGAACCTGTTTATTTAGATTTAATAGCAAATAATGACAAAACGGGAGAAGTAGCTTTTAAAATTAATGCAAACGGTTATTTTGCAAAGTCCGATGATTTTAATTTTGATATTACAGGCACGATAAATCATATTTACTACGATAAATACAAGTTTGATTCAATCAATGTTAACGGTATTTTTAACAATGAAAAATTTAACGGTAAAGTATCGTCATTCGATCATAATTTACGATTTGACTTCGACGGAACTTTAAATTTCGATACTATTCCGTCGTTTAATTTTGTCACCGATATTTATTATGCCAATTTATATAATCTCGGTATTAATAAAAAAAATAAAAAATCGAATCTGTCGTTAAGTTTAAAAGCTGATTTTGAAGGGAGTAGTTTTAATAATTCAACAGGTGAAATATCAGTTTTTGATATTTTTTATTTTACCGATTCATCATATTTTGCAACCGATAGTATTAAAATAGTATCATTACCGCATAATAAAGGTAAATTACTGACTTTTGAGTCGGAATTTCTTAATGCCGAGATTGACGGTAATTTTAATACTCTTTCTTTTATTAAAGATTTTAAAAGTTTTATTTCAAACTTTTTGCCGTCAATAAATTTCACATCTCATACCAAAAGGCGTAATATATTTTCGTATAAAATAAATTTTGACTACCCGCGTCCGTTAATAGAGTTATTCAATCCTGAATTACAGATATCACCCGGAACATCAATAAATGGTGAATTTAATTCAAATGAAAATAAATTGATTTTTACATGTATTTCCGATCAAATAAAATTTAAAAATCAAAGACTTGATAACGTTAAATTAAAAGCATTTACCAATGACAATAGATTGTATATTAATTTGTCGTCAAAAGAATTTAAATACACAAAAAAGACAAGTCTGAAAAATTTTACCGTAAGTTCTAATATTTATAGCGATAGTATTTTTACCAATATTAATTGGAACAATTGGCTTGACCTTAATTACAGTGGGAATATAAATACTTTGGTTAGTTTTTGCAGTAAACAAACTTGTGAAAAACCAAGTGTAAAATTAGATATATTTCCCGGTAATGTAGTTGTAATGGATACTCTTTGGTTTTTTAGTCAAGGATTTGTAAAAAAGGACTCATCAAGTTATACTTTTCATAATATTGAAGTTGATAATGGTGAATCAAGATTACATTTGTCAGGTATTTTATCTGATAATCCCAATGATAGTATTTATGTTCAGGTTGAAAATATAAATTTGGTATATCTAAATTATTTATTAAAAAATGATAACTTAATTTTTGGAGGAAAAATAACCGGAAACACCCTGATAAAAGATATTCGTCACAAACAAAATATTACATCTGATTTATTAATAAAAAAACTATCCTTAAATCATCGTATAATAGGTGATACTAAGCTTGTAAGCTCTTGGGATAATATTAATCAAAATTTGATAGTTAACAGTATTTCACGACAAGGTGAAAAAAAGGTATTTACCTATGACGGATATATCTCATTTAATAAAAAAACAATTGATATTGATACTTATTTCGACAGTTTGCCTTTTAAAACTATAGAGCCGTTTTTGCAACCTACATTTGATAAAGTAAGTGGTTTTATAAGCGGGAAAATAAAAGTTCACGGAAATTTAAAAGATCCCATGTGGGAAGGACAAGTATATGCTGAAAATGCTAGAATGTTGGTGACTCCTACTAAAGTTTATTATAGGCTGAGCGATTCTGTATATTTTCATAAATACAGTATTATATTCAAAAAAATTACAGTTTATGATAAAAACGATAATTCAGGAACAGTATATGGCAGAATAACACATAAACAGTTTAGAGATTTCTTTTTTAATATAAAAGTATTGACAGATAATTTATTGGCAATAGATTTAAAAAGCAGTGATAATCCATATTACTATGGTAAATTATACGGAAGCGGTATAGTTGAAATTAAAGGACCCGATGTTTTAATAGACATAAATGTTGCGGCAAAAACAAAAGCAAATTCCAAGATTATTATTCCTCTTGAAGGAAGAGAGGATATTAAAGAAAATAAATTTATTGAATTTGTTTCTTACGCTTCCAATTATGAACAAAAAACAACTAAGGCTGCAGCAGATAAAGCAGCAACTGCCTCAACAACAAATATTCATATTGACCTTAAAGTAACTCCTGACGTAGAAGTTGAAATGATATTTGACCCAATAGCGGGCGATAAACTTAAAGCAATAGGAACAGCACATCTTAATATGGAATCGATAGGTCCCGATTTTAAAATGTTCGGAACATATACAATATCAAAAGGAGATTTTACATTTACACTGCAAAATGTTATAAACAAGCACTTAACTATTCAAGAAGGAAGCACAGTTAGTTGGACGGGCGACCCTATTAATGCACTTATAAATATGGATGCGGTATATAAAATTCGTAAAGCATCTGTTTACGATTTAACACGTGACGAAACTGATAAAACAAAGCGTGTAGAGGTAAATACTCATTTACTGATGACAGGTAGGTTGAATAATCCGAAAATTAATTTCTCAATTGAAGTTCCAAGCACAACCAACGATGATGCTATTGACCAATTAAATAATCTTCCCGAAGAAGATTTAAACAAACAGGTGCTTTCATTATTGTTAGTCAATAAATTTTCACCTTTATCAACATCGTATCAAACAGATGCTACAAGCAATACAACAGCAAACGTAACCGCTACCACCGTAAGTGAGTTTATGTCTAATCAACTTAGCAGTTGGATGTCGCAAATATCAAGCGATTTCGATTTGGGATTTGTTTATCGTCCGGGTGATGAAACTTCGCAGCAAGAGATAGAGGTAGCATTATCTAAAAATTTCCTTAACGACAGATTGATTGTAAACGGCAATATTGGTTACAGCGAAAATATGAAAGAACAAACCAATACACCTATTACAGGTGACTTCATGGTTGAGTATAAATTAAATAAAAAAGGAAATATCAGGCTTAGAGCTTTTCAAAAAGTAAACAATGACATTACTTACACACAAGCACCATATACACAAGGAATAGGTATTTTTTATACCGATGAATTTAACACCTTTGACGACCTGCTGCAAAAAATGTTTCGTCGTCAAAGTGCTAAAAAACCTGATGAAATAAGGATAGAGAAAGAAAAGAAGTAAATATTTACATATGTAAATATCTTAATTGAAAAAATTGAATTTGAATAATCAATATTGTTAATTACTTTTGTGCCCGATTTAATAATAGTTAGTAAATATGAACTAAAAATACACAATTATGTTTCAATTAATGGTTATTATTTTTGTTCTTGGCTATATAGCAATAGCATTAGAACATCCTTTGAAAATTGACAAATCAGCTTCGGCTTTGTTAATTGGAGTTTTAACATGGGCTATTTATGCTCTTAACAGTGTTGACATCTTGAGTCTTGGACACAGTGCTACATGGAATGCTTTGACAGAAGGTATTACAATGGGTAAAGAGCATGTGCAACATATAGCCTCTCACTTTGTTAAACATGAATTGGGTCATCATCTTACCGAAATTTCAGAAATTATCTTTTTCCTTCTCGGTGCAATGACAATCGTTGAAGTTGTTGATAAACATCAAGGATTTAGATTAATTACCGATAAAGTAAAAACAACCAGTAAAGTAAAATTACTTTGGATTTTAAGTATTCTTACATTCTTTATGTCAGCTGCTCTTGATAACCTTACCACAACAATAGTAATGGTTACTTTGCTTAAAAAACTTATAAGCGATAAAAAAACACGTTGGTTTTTTGCTTCAATGGTAGTGTTGGCAGCAAATGCAGGGGGAGCATGGTCGCCTATCGGTGATGTTACTACTATTATGCTTTGGATTGGAGGACAAATCACAGCTGCTAATATTATTAAAATGGTAATTATTCCTTCAATGGTTTCTATGATAGTTCCTCTTATTATTTTATCATTTTCAATGAAAGGAACAGTTACACGTCCTGAGTTATCTGAGCACGATAGCAGAGAATTTACTACCAAAAGAGAACAGGTTTTAATGCTTTTCTTAGGAGTAGGAGCATTGCTTTTTGTTCCTGTTTTTAAAACAATAACTCACTTGCCTCCTTATATGGGAATGTTACTTGGTTTGGGTGTGTTGTGGTTAGTTACCGATTTGCTTAACAGAAGAAGAAGTCCCGAAGACAGACGAGAACTTAATGTAATTAATATTCTTAAAAAAGTTGATATACCTACAGTAATGTTTTTCTTAGGTATTTTAACTGCAGTAGCAAGTTTACAGTCTGCAGGTCAATTACACCTTTTATCAGGTTGGTTAGATAAAGCTACAGGTCAAAATATCTATGTTATTGATACAGCTATCGGTATTCTTTCTTCAATAGTTGATAATGTTCCTCTTGTTGCAGGTGCCATGGGAATGTATGATATTGCTCATTCGGGAGCTTTTGCCGTTGACGGAGTATTTTGGGAACTGTTGGCTTACACTGCCGGAACAGGAGGTAGTATTCTTATTATTGGTTCTGCTGCTGGTGTTGCTGCTATGGGAATGGAAAAAATTGATTTTATCTGGTATATGAAAAAAATATCACTACTTGCATTAGTAGGTTATTTTGCAGGTATTGGAACTTATGCTTTACAAGAAAAAATTGCAGGTGCAGATACCGAAGCCGAACATGATAATATGAGAGTTGTTGAGAAAAAAGCTCAAGGAGTTATTGATGATAATACTCATTTATATTTAGATTCTGAAATGTTTATCGGAGTCAAACATCTTGAATCTACAGAAGAAGATGATGAAAACCAAGAATAAATTTATTGGTGAAAAAATGAGACTGTCTAAATAGAATTACAGATTTTAAGTCAATAATATTTTTTTTAACGGGATATAATACTTATGGTTATATCCCGTTTATTTTATATATTAACACAAAATTTTTCAGATAATTTATTTTTAATTAAATAACTGACACCTATGTTTTTAACAACATTTTTGCAGATAATAACTAACGAAAATACAGTAGTGGAAGCTACCGAACAAGCAGGTCAAACAACATTATCAGCTTTAGATTTGGCAATTAAAGGCGGATGGGTAATGATTATTCTTGCTTTGTTGTTTGTTATTGCCGTATATATCTTTTTTGAAAGATATAGAACATTAAGTAAGGCATCAAAAGAGGATACAAACTTCATGAATCGTATTAAAGATTATATTCACGAAGGAAAAGTAGAATCAGCTGCTGCTTTGTGTCAATCAACTGACAATCCTGTTGCACGAATGATTGAGAAAGGTATTAGCCGCTTGGGACGACCTTTAAATGATATTAATACTACAATTGAAAATGTAGGTAATCTTGAAATTGCCAAAATGGAAAAAGGTCTTCCTACTTTGGCAACTATTTCGGGAGGTGCTCCTATGATAGGTTTTCTTGGAACAGTTATAGGTATGATTCGTGCTTTTTATGATATGTCAAATGCGGGAAATAATATTGATGTGCAATTGCTTGCAAATGGTATTTATACAGCAATGGTAACAACCGTAGGCGGTCTTATTGTAGGTATTCTTGCATACTTTGCTTACAACTATCTTGTAGCACGTGTTGAAAAAGTAGTTTATAAAATGGAAGCTCGCACAACCGAGTTTATGGACTTGCTGAACGAACCTGTAAACTAACAGTTAATCTTTCGATTATGGCTTTAAAAAGACAAACAAAGGTTAGTGCAAATTTCTCAATGTCGAGTATGACCGATATTGTATTCTTGTTACTGATATTTTTTATGGTAACATCAACTCTTATTGCTCCCAATGCATTAAAATTATTGTTGCCGCAAAGCAACAATCAAACAATGGCAACAAAACCCATTACTACTGTTTCAATAACCAAAGATTTACAATTTGCGGTTGAAAACAGGTATGTGCGTTTTAACGATTTGGAACGAACAATTGTGCGTAAAGTAGGTCCCGCTTCAGGTTATCCCGAACCACCTACAATATCGTTACATGTTGACCAAAGTGTAGCTATGGAGTATGTTGTTAAGGTTATGAATATTGCCAAAGATAATCATTACAGATTAATCCTTGCTACCCGACCTGCTAAGTAAAAACAAATAATATTCAGTATTTAAAATATTTTGAACATTAAAATAAAATGAGAATAACCAAAGAACAACGATTTGCTATAACAAGCACTATAATTTTCCTGATATTTTTTTCGGGATTATTGTTGATTTTTGGTTTTTCATCGCCATTTCCGCCTCCCGAAGAAGAAGGTATTCTAATAAATTTCGGAACCGATGAAACAGGTTCAGGGATGATTGAACCTAAACCTGTAAATAATCCTGTTCAAGAAGAAGTAAATCCTGAACCTGTAAAAACAACTCCTGAACCTGTAAAATCTGATAATGCAAAAGAAGAAGTTGTAACACAGGATTTTGATAAAACTGCTGTTATCGAAGAAAAAAAACGAAAAGAAAAAGAGCGACTGGAACAGGAAAAACGCAAAAAAGAACAAGAAGAAATAGAACGAAAGCGTCAGGAGGAGTTGGAACGCCAGCGACAAGAGGAAGAACGTCGTCGTCAACAAGAAAAACAAAAAGAGATAAGCGATAGAGCTAAAAATGCCTTTGGCGGTAAAAATCCTACTGGTGATAATACAGGTGAAGGAGAAACTTCGGGAATCGGTAATCAGGGAAAACCCGAAGGAGATATTAATTCAAAAAATAGAACAGGCGGCTCAACAGGTGGAAACGGTATATCGTTTAATCTTTCGGGACGAAGTCACCGTTCATTGCCAAAACCTCAAAAAATTCATAAAAACGAAGGCTATGTAGTGGTTGAAGTTACTGTTGACCAAAACGGTAATGTAACATCAGCAAGAGCAGGAGTAAAGGGAACAACCATTTCCGACGAAAATGTTTGGAAAGTGGCAAGAGATGCAGCTCTTAAAGCTAAATTTAATGTGGATAAAAATGCTCCTGCATTACAAAAAGGAACCATAAAATATTACTTTGGATTTGAATAGTAAGGTAATGGTTCAATGATTTAATGATACAATAATTTAATGCAATAATGCCAAAATGCGATAATAAGTTGATAATGAATAATTGAAAAAAATTAGTGTAATTTGTGG
>CAYQPP010000028.1:0-19265 GCA_964419235.1 uncultured Bacteroidales bacterium | reverse complement strand
GTTAAAGTTTATAAAAGCCCTTTTATTTTTGCCAAATGCATAATTATTTCAACCATTTTTTGTTTATCGAAATTTTTTCTGTTTAAGGTCGCATCAAAAAGGTAATCAAGGTTGCTTGGCTGTTTTTCAAGAAAAAGGTAAAAGAGCTTAAAGCGTTTCTCATCGGTGTCGATTGCCCACTCCTCGGCCTCTTCAATATCGGTTTTGCGAGTTTGTATAATATTTTCGATACGCCAAAAAAACGGTGCCGTAAGCCTAATATTTAAAACATTGGACTGGTCTTGCAAAATAGCCGCTCCTGCGCGTCCGATTAAAATAATATGCCCCTGTTTGCAAAGCGATATCATTACCTCTTTAATGGTGTTTTTTATTTTTAAATCGTTAACATAAGTTTTGCTAAAAGCAATAAACATATCAATAAATTTTGACTTTTCGACACCTTTATAAAAGTGCTTTATTTTTGAGGTAGAGAGGTTTAGCTCTCGTGCCGACTTTTCAAGTATCTCTTTATCAACACACCTCCAAACATTGCCTTTTTCGTGGCGGTTTAGCTCCTTTGCCAAGCTATGTGCAATTTTTTTTGCCTCGCACCCCGATTGCCTCGAAATAGTAATAACCGGACCAAACCCTTTTTGTGTGTTTTCTCTGCTGTTGGCTTCATTATACCTGTGCTCAAAGTATTTGAATAATACATTATCCATATTGCCTCCCTCTTTAGCTTGATTTATCAGGTTAAAATTTTTGTTCACGTAATTTAATAAAAATGAGAATATTAGTCAAGTAAATAAGTATATTTATTTTTAAAGGTTTTTGATGAGATAAAATTTATTGCATTGTTGGTAAAACTGCTATTTTTGCAATTAAAATTAACAGAAATGAGAGTAGCGTTGGGAATGAGCGGCGGGATTGACAGCTCTGTTGCAGCCATTTTATTAAAAGAGCAAGGTTACGAAGTTATTGGCATAACTTTGCGTTTATGGTCGCAAACCGATAACTTTGAAAACAGCAATACGCCACAATATGTTATTGAAGCTCAAAAACTTGCTTCTGAAATTAATATTGAGCATTATGTTGTTGACGTTAGGCAGAAATTTTACGATTTGGTAATTACATATTTCAACAATGAATACCTGAATGGCAAAACACCGAACCCCTGTGCCAAATGCAATGTGGTTTTAAAGTGGGAGAGTTTAAATAATTTTGCATCCCAAAAAGGGTGTAGTTATATTGCTACCGGGCACTATGTCAACAAAACAGCCATCGGCAATAAGTTTTATATAACAAAAGGCACCGACCCCGATAAGGAGCAGTCGTTTTTTTTGTGGGGGCTTGACCAAAATATCTTGAAAAAAGCACTTTTCCCGTTGGGGAATTACACAAAACCCGAAATTCGCGAAATTGCAAAAAAAGGTGGGTTTAACGGCCTCGATTTAAACAAAGAGAGCACAGGTATCTGTTTTATTTCCAATAACAAATATCAGCCGTTTATTGAAAATGAGTTTAAAAATGCAGGTGTTTTGCCCGGCAAGGGTAAGTTTGTTGATAAAAACGGGATAATTATCGGAGAACACAAAGGATACCCTTTTTATACAGTTGGGCAAAGACGAGGTTTAGGGCTTGAGCCGATTGAGCCATATTATGTTACTAAAATTGAGCCAAAAACCAATACTATTGAGCTTGGGCAAAGAGACGATTTATATCAATCGGAAATGATTGTTGAAAACTATAATATTGTTGATAAATCAGACTTTAAAACCGAAGTAATCACGCGTATCAGATATCGAAAACAATCGGCTTTAAGTACTATTGAGTTTATTGACGATAACATTCTGAAAGTATCGTTTGTAAAACCCGAATGGAGTATAGCACCGGGACAAACTGCTGTGTTTTATAAAAACAACCGCCTAATTGGGGGAGGATTTATTAAATAACTATATGAGTCAATGCCTATTATGCGTAGTTTTTTGTTTCATTCATTTTTCCGTAAGTCGATTTTCAATATCCATATTTTGATGCAAAATCCTTATTACTTCAATAATACCATCTTCTGCTTTTTTAAAAAAAATTAGATGGTGGTATCTGCCTTCCTGTTCTAAAGACCATTTATTAAACGTGTACAGTCAAATTCTTTCCAAATCATTAGTGGCTTTTTCACTTATTCGGTAGTTACTAATCATAAGTACTTTTTATGTAAATCAGCAAGGTGTTTTTTAGCACTAAAATTTTCAGCCATCTGACTATTCTCTCCTTCAATTAAAGCGCCTCTTAATTCGCTTATCTTTTTCTCCTCTAATTCTAACATTCTCAAAGCTGTCCGTATAACCTCACTTGCAGAGCTGTATTTTCCAGTAGCAACCTCTGAGTTAATAAAATTCTCAAAGTACTGCCCTATTGATATTGATGTGTTTCTTCCCATTTATTTTTTTATTTCAAAATTACCAAATCTTGGTAACAAGACCAGAAAATATTATAGGGTTACCCATTTAGTTCTCAAAGTTTTGATTAGATGATTTGCATTTGGTATAGATAGGTCGATGTAATTCAATTGTCAACACTCAATATACAATTTTCAACAATAAAGAAAATTGTACATTAGATTAGCACCCAAATTTATTTGGGTGTATAAGACAATTACAAAACACCAAGCTAAAGCATGGTGTTATTCTCATAATATCACAATATTTAACTATAATCGCATAGCTGCTTAATAATCAAATAATATAATTAATACACCATTGTTCTAAATATTTTTGTTGTTTACTTTATTATTGTTTGTTGAATGTTGCTTATTTGTTATTAAATTAAGATGTGACTTAAATGGATAACCCTAAAATATTAAATTTAGCATCTATCAATATTTCAATTAATCTTAAAAAGTATCAACTTGGGTTATTGAAATATTAAACTAATTTATTATTACCCCTCAACTTACAGTTTGAGGAGACACTGTTTTTGTAAAATTTTCGAATTTATTTGACTTAATTACACTATTTTCATTCGTAAATTGTATATTCGCAGATTCTGAAAACAAATTAAATTATAATATTATGAAAATTATGCAATTAGCAATTGTCTTACTGTTTGGCATTAGTGTTATATCATGTCAAAATACAAGTAACACACCTATAAGTACCGAGGCAGATTCGGTAAGTTATGTATTGGGTGCCTTTCAGGGTAAAAATATGCTAAAAAACTTTGAACAGGCAAAAATTGATTCTATGATTAACATGGAACTCTATTTTGAAGCTTTTTATGCAACTACGCAAAACAAAGAGCTTAACATAAACCCCGATTCAAACAAAACAACACTTGATAAGTTTTTTCAAAAATTGCAAACATCGCAAATGATGATGGCAAGAGACACAACAGGTACCGTAAAGGCATATAGCCCCGAGCAATCGCTTATTGATTCAATAAGTTATTTGTTAGGTGCTGATTTTGGCAAAGGTTTAAACAAGAATTTTAGCGAAAATGGTTTAGATACAATTTTAAGCATCCCCTTAATTGTTGAAGGTTATGCCACAGCACTTAAAAAGGGCGAATTAAAAATTGAGACAGAACCAAACATGCAAATGTTAGACTCTTTCTTTAAAAAACTGCAAGAGGACCAATTAATGGCAGAGCACGGCGACAATAAAAGGGCAGGCGAAGAGTTTCTTGCAAAAAACAAAGCACTTGAGGAGGTTACCGAAACAGCAAGCGGCTTACAGTATGAGGTTATTGTTGAAGGCAACGGCCCAAAACCAACAATCTCCGACAGGGTAAAAGTTCATTATCACGGAACATTTGTTAACGGCGATGTATTTGACAGCAGCGTTGACCGTGGCGAACCTTCAACTTTTGGGGTTGGACAGGTTATTCCCGGATGGACAGAGGCGTTACAATTAATGCCTGTTGGCTCAAAATGGAAACTGTTTATTCCTTATAAAATTGCTTACGGCGCACAAGGCCGAGGCTCGATACCTCCATTCTCAATGCTTATTTTTGAAGTTGAATTAATTGAGATTGTAAAATAACAACAATCAATAAATTTATAGATAAAAAAAAGTCCGGCAACAAACCGGACTTTTTTTTATTAAATTTGCCACTCAATTATAAAAAATGGCACTAATATTAAATATCGAAACATCAACAGAAGTATGCTCTGCATCAATAGCAAAAAATGGGCAGGTTATTGCCGTTAAAGAGAGTTTTGAAGACAGGTCGCATGCATCGCTTTTAACTGTTTTTATTGAAGAGCTTTTAACAGAAGCTAAAATAAAACCCAATGATTTTGACGCAGTAAGCGTAAGCGAAGGTCCGGGGTCATATACCGGTTTGCGCATTGGCGTTTCGGTAGCAAAAGGCATCTGTTATGCCAAAAATATACCGTTAATAGCAGTAAATACCCTGCAAGCCATGGCAATAATGGCCACAAACATAATTACAGAAAAAAATGCACTGCTTTGCCCTATGATTGATGCACGCAGAATGGAGGTGTATTCTGCAATTTTTAATGCCGACACAACCCAAAGCCGTAAAACAATTGCTGAAATAATTGACGAAGATTCTTATAAAAAGGAACTTTCGATTAATAAAATAGCATTTTTCGGGAACGGAGCCGACAAATGCAAACAACTGATTAAGCATAAAAACGCCTTGTTTATTGATGGCGTTTACCCATCGGCAAAATATATGGCGCAGCTTGCCCAAAAAGCATTCGATAAAAAGCAATTTAAAGATGTTGCCTATTTTGAGCCTTTTTACCTTAAAGATTTTGTTGCAACCATTCCTAAGAAAAAAATATTTTGAGACTTAGATTCAGCATTTTAATAATAGTTTTTGTTAATATTTACGGCACTTTAACGGCACAAAATATTATTGGGCATCTGTTTAACGAAAACTACGATTCGGTTTATTACGACAAGCTTAATAACTTTATTACCGTTAAAACATTTTTAACAGGTAAATTCTCGGGGTTTACAATAAACGATAATATAATAGACAAATCGTTAATCTATAACTCAAATGCAAAGTCGGCATTTGGCGTAGGCTTTAGTTATAAATGGCTAAGTGTTAATTTAGGAATAGGACTAAGAAATTCTGCCGAAGACCCTCATGGGACAACAAAACGTTTCGATTTGCAAACTCAAATATATTTACGAAAATTAACTTTAAATATTTATTCAAGCGTTTATAACGGCTTCTACCTGAAAAATTCGCAAGATTTTTTAAATACAGAGTCGGGCGAGGATTACCAGCGCAACGACATTAAAAATATAACATTTGGGCTTAGCTCATATTATGTGTTTAACTCGAGCAGATACTCAAACCGCGCAACATTTATTCAAAACGAGTGGCAAAAAAAAACAGCCGGCTCGTTAGTGGCAGGGGGCAGTGTTTTTTATAATCAAATTAGCGGCGATTCCTGTTTAATACCTTCATATAACAACTACCCCGAATTTATAACAGGTGTCTATTATTCAAAATCGTCATATTTCGGGATAGGAAGCAATGTGGGCTATACATTTACCTTGGTATTTTTAGAGAATTGGTTTTTCGACTTTGCAATTTTAGCAGGTATAACTGTTGGCAACAGCACTATATACATAGACAATAGCGGGAAAGAATCGTCAGTTGGGTTTGGGTTGAATATATCGAACCGGTTTGGCATGGGATATAACAGTAAGCGTTTTTACGCAGGGCTAAACTATACCAATACCCAAGCAAATTCGGCATTGCCAATACCAAAAATGGGTTATGGATTTAATTTAGGCCGAATTAAGCTTATTATAGCATATAGATTTAATTTACCCGACCATAAGAATATACTGCCCGACTGGATGCCCTTTAAACTATAAAAAACAGGGTTTTTTAAGCATATGGTTTATGAAAGACAAGATAAAACAACAATTAATGTCCGAAATGTCGCGCAGAAATATCGACATTGTTACCCAATGGGTTGTTGAACAGCCACAAGCTCTTGAGGCCTTAATAGAGCTGGTATTGTCGCATAACGATAAGGTATCTTCGAGGGCGTCGTGGGTGTTGGAGAAAATATCGGAAATGGAGCATGAGCCCGTTAATGCTTATTTGGAAACTTTAATAAACGAATTGCCTAATATTGTATCGAGCAGTACTCGGCGTACACTCACAAAAGTTTTAATGCTGCATGTTATACCCGAAAAATTTGAGGGAGAGATATTTGATTTTTGTATTTCAATGATTGAATCGCCAAAAGAGCCCGTTGCAGTAAAAGCCAACTGCATGAGTATGGTTTTTAACCTTTTGCCTAAATACCCCGAACTTAAAAATGAGGTTTTTACAATTATTGAAACCCAATTACCGCATAACAGCATAGGTTTTAAATCAAGATTTAAGGTATTAAAGCGCAAGTATAATAAGCCTACTCGATACTGATATTTCAATAAAACTGTAACTTTTAACAAGTTTTAGGTAGCTTTACTAATAATTTTCAATATTAGGAAAGTTTATTTTGATTTTATAACGAAAATAGCAGGGTAAGTTTATTTCAATGGTTTTTGTCTTGAACTTCTAATATTTAACCAAAATAATTTGTCCTTTTCTTGGCTTAATTTTATAAGTAACCTTCGTAAACCTATTCATTGGGCCACGGTAAAAGTTAGCTTTTCTTGTTTCGATATTCATAATTTCCATTGCTTTAATCTTTTACAAATCTACGATTTATATTTAGTTTCATTTCAACGGATTTTGCAATTAACAACATCATTTTAATAAAACATAATTGCCATTTTTATTAACACTTGAGCAGAAAAACATAAGTTATTAACATTTTGTGTAAAAAAGTGTAGCAAAGTGGGAAAATATGTCAAAAAAATAGTTACTTTACTGATTGAAAAACAGACAAGCTAAATGGCATATTTTATTGGAGACTATACATGTAAGCTCGACAGTAAAGGGCGAATACTTTTTCCGGCTGCTTTAAAAAAGCAGTTAGAGGGAGATTCCGACCGCTTTGTCGTAAAAAAAGATCTGTTTGAAAACTGCTTGGTAATTTATACCAACCAAGAGTGGGAACGCCAAAACAAGCTTATCCGTTCTCGCACCAACCCTTTTAATAAAGAGCATAACCGTTTTGTGCGGGGCTTTTCGCGAGGTACTGCCGAAATTATACTCGATGGCAGTAACCGCATACTTATACCAAAACGGCTACTTGAGGCTATCGGAACCGAGAAAGAGATTGTACTTTCGGGGCAAGACTCAAAAATAGAGATTTGGAGCAAGCACGACTATGAACGACTTGAGGAGAACGAAAATGAATTTGCCCAACTGGCCGAACAAATAATGCAACCACCGCAAAATCAGGAGGGATAGGCATGGACAATTATCATGTACCTGTTTTATTGGAGCAAAGCATTGGCGGGTTATCCATAAACCCCAATGGTATTTATGTCGATTGCACATTTGGCGGCGGCGGACACTCAAAAGCCATTTTAAATAAATTGGATAAGGGTAAACTAATAGCTTTTGATCAGGACACCGATGCCATAGCAAACAAGCCTAAAAGCAAAAATTTAATTTTGGTGCAGGGCAATTTCCGCTTTATGCGTAACTACCTGCGCTACAACAATATTAATAAGGTTGATGGAATACTTGCCGACCTTGGGGTTTCAAGCCACCATTTTGATACCGAGGAGCGGGGCTTCTCATTTAGGTTTAGTGCAGGTTTAGATATGCGCATGAACCAATCGGCCGAGCTAACAGCCCAAAAAGTATTAAACGAGTATAAAACAGAAGAGCTCAAAAGCATATTCAAAAATTATGGCGAGCTAAAAAATGCAGGGCGAATTGCAGGGTTTATCGACAAATATCGCAAGCAACAAAAAATTGAAACAATAGACCAATTTAAAGAGCTGCTTGAACCCATATTGCCGCCACACGCACAGTCAAAAATACTGGCAAAGGTTTTTCAGGCCCTGCGTATCGAGGTAAACCAAGAGATGGAGTCTTTAAAAGAGATGCTCTTGCAGACAGAAAAAGTATTAAAGCAGGGTGGTAGGCTGGTTGTAATAACTTACCATTCGCTTGAAGACAGGCTGGCAAAGAATTACATAAAAAACGGAATGTTTGAGGGTATGCCCGAAAAAGATTTGTATGGCAACGTTGACGTACCGTTTAAACAGGTTAACAGAAAAGTAATTGTACCCGATAATGCTGAAATAGAGAGGAACAGCAGAGCTCGAAGTGCAAAGCTTAGAATTGCCGAAAGGCTTTAATCAAAAGAATTCCTCGAGGCTTTGCTTCGGGGTTACAATTTTGCATTTCGCAGTAAGTTGTGAAAAAACTGTTCGCCATACAATTTTGGCAGGCAATAAAAACCCACAAGTGTGGGAATTAAACAGATAAATATGTTCGGCAAAAAATGGAAAAACATAAGCAGTAACGATGAGGCAAAAATGCCACTTCAAAATGTAATGGACGGAAGCGTGCTAACCCGCGACGGAGTTATAGAGCAACTCCCGTATGTACTTTTTTTGACCTTAATTGCCATTTTGTACATAGGGAACCGCTACCATGCCGAAAAAATTGTTCGCGAAACAATAAAAATACAAGCCGACATTAAAGAGCTGAGGGCAGAGTCAATTACATCGGCATCAAAATTAATGTTTATCAGCAAGCAGAGCGTTGTAGCACGGTTAGTAAACGAAAATGGTTTAGATTTAAAAGAGGCTGTTGAACCTCCTCGCAAATTAGTAGTAAAAGGCAATGAGTGAGAACAATATAAGAAAAGAGATAGTTGCAAAACTAAGTATTGTTTATATAGCAGTAGTGCTATTTGCGCTTGTTATTATGGGAAAAGTGGTTTTTCTTAATGTGGTTGAACACGATAAATGGGCAAATGCCAACACCATCAGCAAAAAAGATATTGTAATTGAACCCGACAGAGGCAATATATGTGCTGCCGACGGCCGTATTTTGTCAACTTCGGTACCTTTTTACGAAATAAGGATGGATTTAAAATGCCCTGCCCTTACCGACGAGGTTTTTAACCATTATATCGATTCGCTATCCATCGAACTCTCAAACCTGTTTAAAGATAAAACATCGCAACAGTATAAGCGCAAACTTGTTAGTGCCCGATATCGCGGCGAAAGATATCATCTCATAAAACGAAAAGTTGATTATATACAGCTTAAAAAACTAAAAAAGTTCCCTATTTTCAGGTTAGGGCAAAACAGGGGTGGTTTTATTGTAAAACAAGAAAATAAACGCATCCAGCCGTTTGTAACATTGGCGTCGCGAACAATAGGCTATCAAAGCAAAGGCGGCACTCACGTTGGTATCGAAGGGGCTTATGACGATGAGCTGAAAGGAGAAAAGGGGGTAAAACTTGTTCAGCGTATTGCCGGCAATGTTTGGATGCAGGTTAACGACGGAAACGCTGTTGAGCCGAGAAACGGGTACGATGTTATAACCACCATCGACATCAATTTTCAAGATGTGGCACACCACGCACTTTATGCACAACTCAGCAAACATAAAGCGAGCCACGGCACGGCTATTTTAATGGAGGTTGAAACCGGCGATATTAAAGCAATTGTTAATTTAAAGCGCGATTCGCACGGACAATACAGCGAGCAATACAACTACGCCATAGGCGAGCGCACCGAGCCCGGCTCAACATTTAAACTCCCTGCGTTGATGGTTGCGCTTGAAGACGGCTATATTGATTTAGGCGATAGTGTCGATACAGGAAATGGCGAAATCCGCTATCACGACCATTTAGTTCGCGATTCGCGGATAGGTGGATATGGCAAAATAACAGTTGAAGAGGTATTCGAGTTCTCATCAAATGTTGGGGTTACAAAGCTTATAACACAATATTATACCGGAAAGGAAGAACGTTTTGTTAAGGGGCTAAAGCGAATGGGGCTTACCGAAAAGTATAACATCGAAATTAAGGGCGAAAGGCCTCCATATATCAAATTCCCCGACGACACGTTATGGTCGGGAGTCTCTCTTCCTCAAATGTCATATGGCTACGAGGTTGAGCAAACACCCATTCAGATACTTACTTTTTACAATGCCGTTGCTAACGACGGCGAAATGCTGAAACCCCGTTTTGTTAAGGCCATTACCGATCATGGCGAAATTATACGCCATTTTAGCCCTAAGGTAATAAACCCCTCTATCTGTTCAAGGGCAACTATTGCCAAAGCAAAAATAATGTTAGAGGGGGTTGTTGAAAAAGGTACGGCACAAAACCTTAAAAACTCAAATTACAAAATTGCCGGCAAAACAGGCACTGCCCAAATTGCCAACAAAAAGTATGGCTATAAATATAAGAGCCGCATCAGTTATCAGGCATCATTTGTAGGATATTTTCCGGCCGATAACCCAAAATACAGCTGTATAGTGGTGGTAAATGCCCCAACATCGGGTGTTTATTACGGTAATTTGGTAGCAGGGCAAGTTTTTAAAGAAATTGCCGATAAGGTTTACTCAACTCATATCGACTTGCACAGTCAAGATTTTTTTGCCGAAAACCATAGGGTTAGCATCCCATACTCACGCAAGGGTTATAAAAAGGAGTTAGAACTGGTTTTAGACGAACTAAAAATCCCATATGAAGATTTGGGCATCAATTCCGATTGGGTAGCCACAGAAAAACGAGATTCGGCCATTAGGCTATACAACAGATATATTAAAGACAGGCTTATTCCCGATGTAAAAGGGATGGGTGTTAAAGATGCAATGTTTGTGCTCGAAAATTTGGGGCTTAACGTGGTAATTAACGGGCGGGGTGCTGTTGGCTCGCAATCAATAACCCCCGGAACCCCATTTAAACAAGGCGACAGAATAGTATTAAAACTGATTTAAGTGAAAAAACTAACCTACATATTATCTAATGTTAAGGTGTTGCAAATTAAAGGCAACGCTGAAATATTGGTGCAAAACATTGAATTCGATTCGCGAAAGGTTGGGACAAACCAACTTTTTGTTGCCGTTGCCGGATACCAATCCGATGGACATGATTTTATTGAAAATGCTATTGCAAACGGAGCCGTAGCGGTTGTTTGCGAAAAATTGCCTGAAAAACTTCATAAAAATGCAACTTACATACAGGTTGCCGATTCGGCACAGGCACTTGGTGTTATGGCATCAAATTTTTATGAAAACCCATCGTCAAAACTAAAATTGGTTGGCATTACCGGAACAAATGGCAAAACAACCACGGCAACTTTATTGCACCGCCTTTTTGAAAAGCTCGGGTATAAAACGGGGTTGTTGTCAACCATACGCAACTACATACACACAACTATTGTTGATGCCACCCATACCACCCCCGACCCTATTCAGTTAAACAAATTATTGTTTGAAATGGTTGAAGCAGGCTGCGATTACTGTTTTATTGAGGTAAGCTCGCATGCATTACACCAAAAACGCGTGGCAGGGTTAAAGTTTGAGGGTGCGGTTTTTACCAATATAACGCAAGATCACCTTGATTATCATAAAACATTTGCTAAATATATAAATGCGAAAAAACTGTTTTTCGACAATTTGGGGGGCAACGCTTTTGCTTTAACAAATGTTGACGACAAAAATGGCCGCATAATGCTTCAAAACACAAGTGCCAAAAAATTCACAATGGCACTAAAAAGCATGGCAAACTTTAGGGCAAAGGTATTAGAATCGCATATTGACGGCATGTTGGTTACATTTGACAATACCGAGGTGTGGACTCGTTTTATTGGTGGGTTTAATGCATACAACCTGCTTTCGGTTTATGCCGTTGCCCTGTTGCTGAACCAAAACCGCGACGAGGTAATACAGGCGCTTAGTGGGTTGCAAGCTGTCGATGGCAGGTTTCAATACCTTAAATCAAAATCGGGCAAGCTTGCCATTGTTGATTATGCCCACACACCCGATGCATTAAAAAATGTGCTTTCGACAATAAAAGAGATACTTGAGGGGAGCGGCAAAATAATATCGGTAATTGGCGCAGGCGGAAACCGTGATAAAACAAAGCGCCCTTTAATGGCTTCTGTTGCAGCAAAATTGAGCAATCAGGTAATTTTAACATCTGACAACCCGCGCAACGAAAAACCCGAAGATATTATTGAAGATATGCGCGCCGGTGTTTTGCCGCCTTTAAACAACAAGCTTTTGGCAATTACAAACAGGCACGAGGCCATTAAAACCGCCTGTATGCTGGCACAACCCGGCGACATTGTGTTGGTAGCGGGCAAGGGACACGAAACCTATCAAGAAATTGAAGGTGTAAAATACCATTTTGATGATTGTGAGGTTGTTAATGAAATATTTGATAATGAATAGGTTAAAAATTAATAAAGGCAGGTATGTTATACTATTTGTTTGATTACTTAAACCAGCTGAACATCCCGGGAGCCGGAATGTTTCAATACATCTCGTTCCGTTCGGGATTGGCAATTATATTATCGCTTTTAATTTCAATGATTTATGGAAAAAGGGTAATATCGCTTTTACAGAAAAAGCAGATTGGCGAGGTAGTTCGCGATTTGGGGTTAGAGGGACAAATGCAAAAAAAAGGGACACCGACAATGGGCGGTATAATAATTTTGGGGGCAATTATTATCCCCGTGCTTCTGCTTGCAAAACTTCATAACACATATATAATATTAATGATAATTACCACCATATGGCTTGGGGTAATAGGTTTTTTAGACGATTATATAAAGGTTTTTAAAAAAGATAAAGAGGGGCTTGCCGGCAAGTTCAAAATATTGGGACAAATAGGCTTGGGGCTTATTGTTGGCATTACCCTGTATGTTAGCGACGATGTGGTAATTCGCGAGAATATAAAAATTGAAAAACCTGAACAGCAAATTGAGATTGCCGACGGCAGCAATAGTGCAAAAGAGTATGAGGTGCGCAATATTAAGGCTACCAAAACCACAATACCTTTTTTTAAAAATAACGAAGCTGACTACGCAGGGTTGGTAAAATTTTTGGGCGATGAGGCTTCAAAAAAATGGGGATGGGTTGTATTTATTATTGTTGTAATTTTTATTATAACAGCTGTAAGCAACGGCGCTAATATGACCGATGGCTTAGATGGCTTGGCAACAGGCACCTCAGCTATTGTTGGCGCAACTCTCGGAATTTTGGCATACGTGTCGGGTAATGTATTTTTTGCCGACTATCTAAACATTATGTACATACCCAACACAGGCGAGCTGGTGGTATTTACCGCAGCGTTTATAGGTGCAACAATTGGTTTTTTGTGGTACAATTCATTTCCTGCCCAAGTATTTATGGGCGATACCGGAAGCCTGCCGCTTGGCGGAATTATTGCCGTTTTGGCAATAGTAATACGAAAAGAGATGCTGATACCAATACTTTGCGGTATATTTTTGGTTGAAAATCTTTCGGTAGTGTTGCAGGTAGGTTATTTTAAATACACAAAAAAAAGATTTGGCATGGGGCGGCGCATATTTAAAATGAGCCCCTTGCACCACCACTATCAAATAAAAGGGTATCCTGAGCCTAAAATTGTTATACGCTTTTGGATAGTTGGTATTGCCCTTGCGGTTTTAACCATTGTAACCCTTAAAATCAGGTAGAGAAATAAAGAGTATCGAATTTTGAAAAATGCATAATACAGACATGGTTGAGAATAAAACAGTTGTAATATTAGGTGCCGGCGAAAGTGGTGTGGGCTCTGCGGTATTGGCAAAAACCAAAGGCTTTGGCGTTTTTGTTTCCGATTACGGGGTTATTGCCGAAAAGTACAAAAACGAGCTTAATAAACATGAAATACCGTGGGAAGAAGGCGGACATTCCGAATTTAAAATATTAAAAGCCAACGAAATAATCAAAAGCCCCGGAATACCCGACAATGCGCCTATTGTTGTTAAGGTAAAAGAACAAGCCATTCCGGTAATTTCTGAAATTGAGTTTGCATGCCGATACACCAAAGCATTTATGATAGCCATAACCGGAAGCAACGGAAAAACAACTACCACCCTGTTGACTTTCGAGATTCTTAAGCGGGCGGGCTTTAACGTTGGGCTGGCAGGCAATGTGGGAAAAAGTTTTGCAAGGCAGGTGGCAACAAAAAACTTCGACTATTATGTGCTTGAATTAAGCAGTTTTCAGTTAGACGGAATGTTCGATTTTAGAGCCGACATTGCCGTTTTAATGAATATTACACCCGACCATTTAGACCGGTACGAGAATAAATTTGAAAGCTATGTGGCATCAAAATTCAGGATTCTGCAAAACATGACCATAAACCAAAAGCTGGTTTTTTGTAACGACGACGAGACAATAATCAACAAACTACGGGAAATAAACCCCGACATTGAACTACTGCCCTTCTCGTTAAACGAAAAAGTGCTAAAGGGCGCACATTTAGATAATAATACGATGGTAATTAATTACAATAATTCCGAATTTACTATGGATATAAAAGATTTATCACTTCAGGGTAAGCACAACATTTATAACTCAATGGTTGCTGCAATTACCGCCAATGTCCTTAATATCAGGAAAGACACCATCCGCGAAAGCTTAATGAATTTTAAAGGCGTTGAGCATAGGCTTGAGCCGGTAATTAAAGTTCACAAAATTGAGTTTATAAACGACTCGAAAGCAACCAACGTCAATTCTACATGGTATGCGCTTGAAACCATGAAAAAACCTACTGTTTGGATTGTTGGCGGGGTTGATAAGGGTAATGATTATAAAAAATTATTACCACTTGTAAATGAAAAAGTCAAAGCTATTGTATGCCTTGGTGTCGATAATAAAAATATTCACGAGGCTTTTAGCGCGCATGTAAAAACCATTGTTGATACAAAATCAATGAGTGAAGCGGTAAATGCCGCATATTACTTAGCATCAAACAACGAGGTTGTGCTATTGTCGCCGGCTTGTGCAAGTTTTGACCTGTTTGATAATTACGAAGACCGTGGGCGGAAGTTTAAGCAGGCCGTGCGTAATTTATAAAAATTTAAGCTGCATAATTAATATATGGCAATGTAATATGGTATGATTTTTTAATAAAATATAGCTAAAAACTATCTATTTTGAAAGAAAAATTTATAAAACATTTTAAGGGCGATACGGCTATTTGGCTAATAATATTTTTATTGGCAATATTCTCGATGCTTACGGTTTATAGTGCTACCGGAACATTGGCCTATAAAAAAATGGGTGGCAACACCTCGTATTTTCTTTTTCGGCATTTGGCATTTTTAGCATTTGGTGTCGGAATAACTTTTGTTGTCCATAATATCTCATATAAAGTATTTTACTCGCTATCGCAACTGCTTTTATATGCCAGCGTACCGCTATTGGCATGGACCCTTGTAAAAGGCGTAAGTTTAAACGAAGCCGCCCGCTGGATTACACTCCCCGGCACAGGGTTGTCTTTTCAAACATCCGACTTGGCAAAATTTGCGCTCATAATGTATGTAGCACGGATACTATCGGGCAACCAAGAAAAAATTAACGACCCAAATGCTGCTTTTAGACCTATACTAATGTGGGTTTTAATAATTTGCGGATTGATATTGCCTGCCAATTTTTCAACGGCCGCCATGCTGTTTATTATCTGTTTGGTGTTGATGTTTATTGGCCGTGTGCGCATAAAACACTTGTTGGGTGTAGCCGGCGTTGGAGTTGCTGCCATTGCTATTTTTATTGCTATTGTTTGGAATATGCCTAATAGCGGCAGGGTTGAGACTTGGAAATCGCGTGTCGAAAATTTTACCAGCAACGATAGCGACGGTAATTATCAGGCAAACCAATCAAAAATTGCCATTGTAAATGGGGGCTTTTTCGGAAAAGGCCCCGGCAATAGTATCCAGCGCAACTTTTTACCTCATCCGTATTCCGATTTTATCTACTCAATTATTATTGAAGAGTACGGTTTAATAGGCGGACTTGTAGTTTTATTGCTATACCTGTTTTTATTGTACAGGGTAGGCGCTATTGTGCGAAAAAGCGAACGTACTTTTCCGGCCTTTTTAATAGTAGGCCTGGCTTTTAGCCTTGTTTTTCAGGCATTAATAAACATGGGTGTTGCAGTAAATGTTTTTCCGGTAACGGGGCAAACCCTGCCTTTTGTTAGTATGGGAGGCACCTCAATTATGTTTACAAGTGCGGCTTTCGGAATTATTTTAAGTGTAAGCAGAACCGTTCAACCAGTTAAAGAAGAAATTGAAAATGAGCAAGAAATCGAAATCCCTGAAGATAATTATTAGCGGCGGAGGCACAGGAGGGCATATCTTTCCTGCACTTTCGATAGCACGCGCCATACAACGCCGCACTCAAGGTGTTGAAATTTTATTTGTGGGCGCCCACGATAGAATGGAGATGGAGAAAATACCGGCGGCCGGATTTAAAATTATAGGTTTACCTATTACGGGTTTTCAGCGCAAAATAACATGGAAAAACATCACTTTTTTTCCTAAACTAATTATCAGCTTAATAAAATGCAAAAGCATTATAAAAACCTTTAACCCCGATGTTGTTGTTGGCGTGGGCGGATATGCCAGCGGTCCTTTATTGAGGGTGGCACAACGCTTAAAAGTACCAACGCTTATTCAAGAGCAGAACTCTTATGCCGGCATCACTAATAAATTATTGGCATCGAAAGCAAAAAAAATATGCGTGGCTTACCATAATATGGGAAGGTATTTCCCTAAAAACAAAATTGTAAATACGGGCAACCCTATCCGAAAAGATTTACAGGACATTAAAAACAAAAGTACTGAGGCATTGCGGTTTTTTAATTTTGAACCCGACAAAAAAACGTTATTGATAATTGGCGGAAGCCTTGGTGCACGGACTATTAACGAGAGTATTACCCTTAATTTGGATGTGCTGATAAGAAAAAATATTCAGGTGATTTGGCAAACGGGCAAATACTATTATAAAAAGGCAAAAGAGGAGGTGGCTCGCTATAACAACCACAATATTAGTGTTATGGAGTTTATTAACCGAATGGATTTTGCTTATTCGGTGGCCGATGTAATTATTTCGCGGGCAGGAGCCGGCACTATCTCTGAATTATGCATAGTGGGCAAGCCTATTATTTTGGTTCCAAGCCCTAATGTTGCCGAAGACCACCAGACTAAAAACGCACTTGCCTTGGTTGATAAAAATGCGGCCGTTATGGTAAAAGACGCCAATGCAAAAAGCGAGCTTATAAATAATTTATTGGAGCTTATTAAAGATGACAATAAATGCGTTGAAATGGGCGTAAAGCTTCAAAAGCTTGCAAAACCCGATGCCGACGAGCTTATTGTTGACGAGGTATTTAAAATAATTGATAATATAAAAAACTGATAAATTGAGAATCAGCAAATTCCATAGGGTTTATTTTGTAGGAATTGGGGGCATTGGCATGAGCGCCATAGCTCGGTGGTTTAATGCATCAAATTATAAAGTTGCGGGCTACGATAAAACCCCGTCAGACATTACCAAAAAGCTGGTTGAGGAGGGTATTGCAGTATCATATGTTGATTCGGAAAACGAGATTGAACCCGAATTTAAAAACAACGGCAAAACAACACTTGTAGTTTATACGCCGGCAATACCCGACACGCATAAAGGTTTAAAACTGTTTAATAATAAAGGCTTTACAATTTTAAAAAGGTCAGAGGTGTTGGGCTTGTTAATAAAAGAAAACCGTGGCATTGCCGTTGCCGGAACGCATGGTAAAACTTCAATTAGCACTACCATAGCCTGGCTTATGAATAAAAATTGCAACGCTTTTTTAGGAGGGATATCAAAAAATTTGCTCAGCAATGTAATTATAAACCCAAATGCCAATAATGTGGTTGTTGAGGCCGATGAGTTCGACAGGTCGTTTTTGACTCTGTACCCCGAAATTGCCGTTATTTCATCAATTGATGCCGACCACCTCGATATTTATAATGATATTAATTCGGTGGTTGAGGCGTTCCATAAATTTATTAGCCAGATAAAACCTAACGGCTCGCTTATACATAAATTTGGCATAGACATCAATAAATCGGCAAATACCTCTATCAACTACTATTCATATGCACTTGATAACACATCTGCCGATTTTTATGCAAGCGGCATTAAAATAACAAATGGCTATTACAGCTTTACATGGCATACTCCTGATAATGCTTTTACCGGTTTTAAACTCGGCGTGCCCGGATTGTATAATCTCGAAAATGCGGTTGCGGCATTGGCTGGCGCATGGCTGACAAATACTGATATCAGATTGTTAAAAACAAATCTGAATAGCTATCAAGGTGTAAAAAGGCGTTTTGATTATCAAATTCGCTCTGAGCAAATTATTTTTATTGATGATTATGCACACCATCCGGCAGAGATAAAGGCCTGTATAGAATCGGTACGGCATCTGTATCCCAAAAAGAGTATCACGGTGGCCTTTCAACCGCATTTATATTCGCGAACCAACGATTTTGCCAATGAATTTGCAAAAAGCCTCGAATTAAGCGACAAAGTGGTTTTAACCGATATTTATCCGGCAAGGGAGGAACCGATACAGGGGGTTGACAGTAATTTAATATTCAAAAAAATTAAGAACAAAAACAAAATACTCAGCAGCTACAACAATTTGGCACAAACCATAATTGATACCGATACCGATATAGTAATAACAATGGGAGCCGGCGATATAGACCGCTTGGTTCCTGAAATAAAGAGAGGGTTAATAAAAAAATTTAGTGTCGAGTGTTGAATATTTTTATTGATTTAATACTCAATAAGCAACGCTCAACAAACAATGACAAAGTGAAAGAAAAATAAAAAGTTAATAGCTATAATTTTTAAAAGTATTGAAACAGCAAAATCAAATATGCAAAAATATAATAATTGAAAGTTGAAAATTTAGTGTTGAGTGTTGAATATTTTATTGGATTAATACTCAATAAGCAACACACAACAAACAATGACAAAGTAAATAAACAGTAAATGAAAAAGTTTGATTTAGAAGATAGATTTATTGATTTTGCAATAAGGATAAGCAAAGTTATTGATGAAATTGATAATTCAAGATTAGGAAATCATATAGCAGGGCAATTAATAAGAAGTGGTAGTTCGCCAGCATTAAATTATGGAGAAGCTCAAAGTGCAGAATCAAGAAAAGATTTTATCCATAAATTAAAAATAGTATTAAAAGAATTAAAGGAGAGTCGGACTTGTTTAAAAATAATTGAAAGAAGACCATTGATTTTAAATACAAAAAAATTAACATCAATAATGAAAGAAAATGAAGAATTAATAGCCATAATTTTTAAAAGTATTGAAAC
>CAYQPP010000027.1:0-19448 GCA_964419235.1 uncultured Bacteroidales bacterium | reverse complement strand
ATACAATAGAAAATTGAGGCAAAAAGTATATTTTCTTAAATCCATAAGTTACGGTGTGAATTGTTGATTTAAAGATATTTATAATAATAAAATGTGAGCCTTTCAAAAAGAACTCACGCGAATTAAGGTATTTATAAAACTATTGCCTAAGCAGCATTAAATAAGTAAGAAAAAGAGAGATGGGAAGGATAAACAACATTAGGATAAGAAACAAAAAAGCAACTTTTTTATACGAGATTATCGACACATATACTGCCGGCATACAGCTGTTGGGCACCGAGATAAAATCAATACGCGCAGGCAAGGCCAGTTTAACCGAATCGTACTGCACATTTGTTGGCAACGAGCTGTTTATAAGGAATATGAATATTGCCGAATACGACTTGGGAGGCTACGTAAACCACGAGCCACGCCGCGACAGAAAACTCCTGCTTAACAGGCAAGAGATAAATAAGCTTGAGAAAAAAACAAAAGAGCGGGGTTTTACCATTATAACCTTATCGCTTTTTACCAACAGCAAAGGGCTTGTAAAAGTTGACATTGCCTTAGCCCGCGGAAAGCGCCAGTTTGACAAACGCAACACCATTAAAGAGAAAGACAATAAACGCGAAATGGACAGAATGAATAGTATTAGGTGATTTTAAATTTGTCTTAAAATACAATCCTAACACAACTAACATTATTGTAAGCGTAGTGCGATTTAAAGTTTCCCACCCTTACAATTTACTAAATAGCGAATTGAACTTACAACCCTTTCAACCTGCACGTTTGCTCGCATTACGTTTGCAAATTGTTAGGCAAAGTTTACTTTTGAATGATTATCTTGCTTGTGAATATTTTTTGATCTATAGTTTCAATTTTTAAAATATATTTCCCATTTGATAAGTGTGTATTTATATTTAAATCATTATTTCTTATTTTATCCTCTAAAATTATAATCTGTCCATAATCATTTATTATTTCATATCTAATTATTAATTTTTCAGAATGAATATTGATAAATCCTGTATTTGGATTTGGAAAAACTTTGATATCATTATTTGAATATATCATTTTATTAGACAATAGTAATTCACAATCTTCACATTCTGCATTATTTCTTTCAGTATAACAAATAAGTAATGATAATTCTTCAAATTGATAGAAATAAGGTTCAATTAATCCTATAGTAAATCCAATTCCTTCAATTAGCGATACTGGGATTGATGCAAAAGTAGTATCATTTAAATTAAAACGTTTATGATAATTACCGCAATATTCAATTGAATCAATTGATTTTACTATTAAAGGATTGTCATAGTATTCGTAATATTGCGAACCATATCCAATTTTTATTGTATCACCAACAAACAGACTAAAATCATAAATAATTCTAGGTTCATCACCCACATCCCAATTATATATTATTTCAACTTGCTTGTTATCCAAATTTCGTATAGCCCCATAATAACCAAAAAACATAACAGGCTCAGTGCCTGGTTCATATTCTGTATTTATGCTGTATTTTATTAATTTATGATATAAAATCCCATTAATTAATGTATCATCTTCAATATAATATTGTTCTTTAGATCTCATTGGTGTTTCTCCATAAAGTTTCCTATCGCAAATCCATATTCCATCCTCAAAATTAAAAGGTTTATATTCTTGTCCAAACATATCTACTTGAACTAAGATTGAAATCAGTAATAGTAATTTTGTTTTCATATCGCTACTTTGTTAAAATTTTGCATAACTACTGAGTAAAGAAAAACTCCTGCAGCTCATAAATATCTCCGGGGGTTAATGGTGAGTTGCCCTCAAAAATAGCATCAATGGCTTTTTGCAACTCGTCATGCGAAATATAGTTATCTTCGTTTAGGTCAACGGCTTTAAACTTATCGGGAATTCCTTTTGCATTGTCGCCGCTACCGGCTTTTGTTGTTTTGCCGTATAATTTAACCTCGCTGCGTTTAACCGCATCGGGGTCATATAACAGCACTATCAATTGTGCCTCCCTAAGGCTAATTCCATTTGCGCCAACACCAATGGTACCCGACGGGGTATCTTTTTGCTTATCCATATAATCCGGCACACCGTCGTTGTCTTGGTCTTCGGGACAACCTTTATAATTAACTTTTACGCCCTTTGGTGTACCCGGGCATTCATCGTTAAAATCATCAATACCATCACCGTCGGCATCTTCGCGGTCGGTAATAGTGAACTTCATGTTTTTAAAGTTTTCAACGGCGGTCAGCTCATCGGCAGGCGAGAACATATCAACCGTCAACACAACATAAGTGTTTAACACTATATCGTTTGTGTAACCCTGTCCCCCTTTAATATTGTCGATGTAATCTGTCATTGCCAAATGCAATGTTGTGCCCAAGCGGCATTTAACCCTATCTGATATTGTTACGTTAACGCCAATATCAACCGGTATTGCAAATGTATTTTTTGAGTAATAACCATACCCGTACAAATCGAGCTCGCGCAAGTCGGTTTCGTATTCATAATCGCGATTTATCAATGTGTTGTTGCCGCTTATTCCGCTCTCAACATTATGAATTGTACCATCGGGCCAATAATAATACGGTTGGTGGTTTTTATCGAGCAAATCGGCCTTTGGGGTAAACTGTAAAATCTCAACCCCTAATGAAAAATACGGGTGTATGGGCCTTGTACGTTTCATTATATGGTTAAAATTATAATACATTGAAACACCGCCGAGAAACAGGCTGGTTTTAAAATTTTTGGTTTTGTCGGAACTTCCGTCATATTCATTACCCGATACATTTCCGAATGTACCATGAAATTCAATATCAAAATATTTGCCTATATTTCTTGAAATTGAGATACGGTATGAGGTTAATCCGTTTAACGGTGTGCTGAAATAATTATTTACATCGCCAATAAAAGAGAAGGAGCCTAACCCAACGCCTATTACGGGTTTAAATGCCAACCCTTCGGTACTTTTTTCCTCTTCAAGCAATAACGTTTCATACTCTTCGCTAAGTTGCTGCCCAAAAACTGAAACCGTGGTCAGCAAAAAAAATAAAACAAAACCTAATATGCGGGAGATTATTATTTGTACCATCTTTGGTTAGCTATCATTAATGCCTCCTGAACGGTTATTCTTAACCCATTGTTATATGCTGCAACAAATGCATCATGAATAGGAGTATTATTCCAAATATAAACACGATAATTGCGGGAATCTTGGTAAACAGGGAAATTACCTACGGTGTATTTATGCCATCCTTCGTGAATTTCAACTTGTACCTCATCGGTAATATTTAGCTTTTTAAAATAATTTTCGCTTACCAAATTATGCCCTGCTGCTATTTGAACCCTATATGCCACACCGTTTTCAGGCGATGGGACATTGGCAATGTCTGATAAATTATTATAATTGTCGGGAGCTGTATAGCTTGTGTTATCGGCTTGTGTTTCAACCGGAGCAACATCGGCAACATACTCTGTTTGGGTTTCAGGCTCTGTAACTTCTGCTACCACAGGTACAACAACAGGTTTTGGTGTAACAACTGGTTCGGCGGTTTGCTGAGGCTCTGTTGTTTGAGCAACCAATTCGTCTCCTTTAAAGTTGTCTAAGTCAACCTCACGGTCGGCAATATTTATTGTTTTTGTCCTTTCATTCTCGGCATATGAAAAAGTACCTGTTATTATAAATGCCTGATCGGGTATTTCGCCTTCGGGTATCAGCTTGTACGACACCACAAACTGTTGGTCGCTCGGCATATTCATCCACAAAAACTTAATAATTGAATTTTTAAAAGTAAAAATTGAATTTTTGCTTCTTAAACTCTCTGCCCTATAACCTCTTGGTATCTGCTCTTGTACTTTTCCAAACTCCCTTAAATCTCCTTTGTTTATCATTAAATTAACAATAACCTCATTATTGTCGTTTAAATAAGGTTTTTGACGGATACAATCTATATTTTTTAGATTTACGTTTTGATACGAATAAGTTGTTGTGGCGCTTTGGGCTGTTCCGGCAGCGGTTTCGTCTCCTATTATGGTAATTGGCTGAGCCGGCACAACGGATGTTTGAACCCCGTTATTTAAAATGTATGAAAATTTACCATCAAAATTAAAATCGCCCGAAACCGTTGGGGCAACCTGAACTGCATAAGATACAACTATCTCGCGGTCGTAAGGCACCTGCATCCACTGAATTTTAACTTTTTGATCTTCGAACTTAAAAATACCGTTAGCTGTTTGGCGAGAAACTGCGGTAAACCCTACGGGTAAATCTTGCTGATAACGTGCAAACCCCTCAATATCACCTTTATTTATAGTTACTTCAATTAAAAATTCGTCGCCGGCGTTTGCCGATGTAGGCATATTAAGCGATACAACAACATCGCTGCTAAAAAAACCAAATAAGGTTAAAAAACTTGCTACAATGGGTATAATTATCTTAAACATAGGACTTGAATATACATTTTTCCTAAATTACAATTAGTGCTAAAATACTTAAAAAGCTAATATAATCAAATTTTATAGGGGTTTGACGCCCTAAAAGTTGATAAAATGTTAATAAATTATGATAATCAATTGCATTTGTAATCTATTTTCAAGATTTTTCCATGCAAAAAAACAGTACAACTATTGTTTTTAACAGGGTATTTATTAATTAATTCTACTTTACTTTAATCAAATATCGCAATGTATTAACAATTGCACATTAGGTTAGCACCCAAATAAATTTAGATGTATAAAATTATTACAAAGCATAATATTTACCATAAACTAATACGAGAAACTACTGCCACCAAGAAATTCACGCAGTATTGATGTTGGCGGTATTTCCTCATCGGGAATTGGCACCACATAACTGAAAAACTTAAGCAGCCTGACAGCTTCGCGATAAGCCACATTGTTAGGCGGAACCTCGTGCAGGATAGGCTCAACATACCTTTTCAGAACGCCGGTCTCATAATGCACCGCCGTATTAAACATTACATCGGCATTTTCCTGAAAAGGGAAAATATATTTTTCTTCGCCCTTACGTACACTTTGCCAACGGTTAATAGTATCGAGTGCGCTATAACCGCGGTATCGGTAATCGCGAACAATGCGCCTTACCAAGCGTGTGTCGGTTGTGGGTATTCGGTTATGGTTGTCGAGCGATACAGTGGTTAAGGCCGAAACATAAATCTTGAATTTATCATTATCGTTTATTTTTGGCGTTAGTGCGGGGTTTAATGCATGTATCCCTTCGGCAATTATTATGGTTTTTTCATCAATTTGAATAATATCGCCATTATAACTCCTCTGCCCTGTTTGAAACGAAAATTTTGGTAAGTCAACCTCTTCGCCGTTAAACAGCCGTATTAAATTATCGTTTAAAAGCTCAATATCAAGGGCTTCCAAAGCCTCAAAATCAAACTCGCCGTTTTCGTCACGCGGTGTCAGCTCACGGTTTACAAAATAGTTATCTAACGAAAGTGTAACAGGCTTAAGCCCTGCCACTTTAAGGTGCACGGCCAACCGTTGGGCAAATGTTGTTTTTCCGCTCGATGATGGCCCCGATATAAGTATAAGCTTTGGGTGGTGCTTTTTTTGCGATATTGTATCAGCAATATAAACCAACTTTTTTTCTTGCAGGGCTTCGCTAATCTTAATCAATTCGCCCACCTGCTTCTTTTTTATTATTTCATTAATATTGCCGATATAGCCAACATTAAGTATCTCGCCCCAGCGTTTGTACTCTTGAAAAACCTCAAAAAGTTTATCTTGAATAATAATATCGTCGCATTGGGCAGGGTTGCTTGTTTTTGGAACCATAAGCAGCATGCCGTCGTAATATTTTACTAAATCGAAAACTTTGAGGTTGCCTGTCGATTGCATTAAATAACCATAAAAATAGTCGATGGTTTTGTCGAGGCTATAAACCGACGTGTATAATTGCGGGCGCGATTCAAACAGGCGGACTTTTTCTGTCATGCCCTCTTTTGCGAAAAGCCTTATTGCTTCGGTTGACAGTATCTCTTCTCGTATAAACGGAATATCTTTTTTGATTATTTTGCGCATTTTATCGCCAATGGCAAATATTATATCAATATTTAACGAACCGTTCATACCCTCAACCTCGCAATAAAAACCTTTTGAGATGGCATGCTCAATTTTTAAGCGCCTGCCCGGTATTACCTCATTTACAGCTTTTTGCAGAACAAACATTAACGAACGTGTGTATATTCGGATTCCGTCGGGGTGTGTTATATCGATAAACTCGACTGTTTTTGGCTTATAAATATTGTATGTAAGCTCTTTTAGCTTGTTGTTTACAAAAGCCCCCAGTATAGGGTATTCGAGCTCGATATTTTGCATATCGGCTATCTGGCTTAATGTGGTTCCGAGCGGATACTCTTTTATTGTGCTGTTATTTTGACAAATAATTTGAATCATAATATCTGTTTTTTGTAGTACTACTGTAATTCCGGTTTTAAAAACTTTGACGTGTAACCTTTTTTGTTTTGGGCAACTTTTTCGGGTGTGCCTTCGCAAATAATGCCACCACCTCCTACTCCACCCTCGGGGCCGATATCAATAATATAATCAGCCATTTTAATAACATCCATATTGTGCTCTATTACTATTATGGTGTTTCCCTTGTCAACCAATTTGTTTAAAACATTCATCAGCACCCTGATATCTTCAAAATGTAGCCCTGTTGTGGGTTCGTCAAGAATATAGAGTGTCCGCCCCGTATCTCTTTTTGACAATTCGGCAGCAAGTTTTACGCGTTGCGATTCGCCCCCGCTCAATGTGGTTGAAGGCTGCCCCAACTTTACGTATCCCAAGCCCACTGCCTGCAATGCTTTTAGTTTTAGCATTATTTTTGGCACATTCTCAAAAAAACCTACTGCCCTGTTTATTGTCATATCCAAAACATCGGAAATTGATTTGCCTTTAAAACGTACTTCAAGGGTCTCCCTATTGTACCTTTTTCCGTAACACTCGCTGCATTGCACATAAACATCGGGCAAAAAATTCATCTCAATTGCCTGAACTCCTGCACCTTTGCATGTTTCGCACCGTCCTCCTTTTACATTAAATGAAAACCTGCCGGGCTTATACCCGCGTATTTTGGCTTCGGGCAAACGTGCAAAAATATCGCGTATATCGGAAAACATGCCTGTATAGGTTGAAGGGTTTGAGCGTGGCGTTCTGCCTAATGGCGACTGATTAACCTCAATTACCTTATCGATTTTATCGATACCCTTAACGGATTTATAGGGAAGCGGATGTTTTAACGATTTGTAAAAATGTCTGTTTAGTATGGGGTGCAATGTTTCGTTTATCAAGCTTGATTTTCCGCTGCCCGATACGCCCGTAACACAAATTAATTTGCCTAAAGGTATGCTTACCGATACATTTTTAAGGTTGTGCCCTGTTGCCCCTTTTAATATTATATGTTCCCCATTTCCTACCCTCCTTTTTTTGGGCACCTCTATCTGTTTTTTTCCGTTAAGATATTCGGCCGTCAACGAACCCGATGCAATAATATCGTCGGGTGTGCCCTGCGCAACGACCTGCCCGCCGTTTCGTCCGGCAAAAGGCCCTATATCGAGCACATGGTCGGCTTCAAGAATCATATCTTTATCGTGTTCGACAACAATTATGGAATTTCCGGTATCGCGCAACTCTTTTAATGAATTTATCAAACGCATGTTGTCGCGATGGTGCAAGCCTATGCTGGGCTCGTCGAGAATATACAGCACATTTACCAATTGGGAGCCAATTTGTGTTGCAAGCCTAATGCGCTGGCTCTCGCCCCCCGACAGGCTTTTTGACGTTCGGTTAAGCGATAGGTAATCAAGCCCCACTTGCAACAAAAAACCCAGCCGTGCCCTAATCTCTTTTAATATTTCGGCTGCAATTTGCCTCTGCTTGCCCGACAACCTATCCTCAATGCCTTGCAGCCACTTAAAAAGCGCATTGATATCCATTTGGGCAAGTTCCGATATGTTTTTACCGTCAATTTTAAAATGTAGCGACTCCTTTCGCAAGCGCTCGCCTGAACATTCGGGGCAATCAATCTCTTTTATATAATTCCTTATTCTTGAATTTGAACTGCTTTTTGCGGTGTCGCCGCCCTGTTCGGTTTGCAAATAGCTAATAACCCCCGGAAAACTTAAAAAGTAGTTGTTAGAATTACCGAGGGGGGTATTTTGCAATTTTAAAGGCTCCTCGCTTCCATAAAGGATGATATCGAGCGCACCTTCGGGAATATTTTTAATGGGTACATCTAATTTGAATTTATACTTGTCGGCTATTGCCTCTATTTGCCAAAAAATAAGGTTGCTTTTATACTTTCCGAGTGGCACTATGCCGCCTTTTTTTATTGATATGTTACTGTCGGGAATCACTTTTGACAAATCAATTTCGTTAATAGTACCTAACCCTTTGCATTTTGGGCAAGCACCTGCCGGCGAATTAAATGAAAATGTATGTGGAGCGGGTTCGTTATACGATATACCCGACTCGGGGCACATTAAATGTTTGCTAAAATAGTGCAGCTCATCGACATCGGCATCGAGTATCAGGGTTACCCCGTTGCCGTGCTTCATGGCAATTTGTATCGACTCCCTTATCCTTTTCTTATCTTTTTCGTCAACTTTTAAACGATCGATTACCATTTCAATATTGTGCGTTTTATAGCGGTCGAGCCGCATACCGGACACAAGATCTTTTATTTCGCCATTAATGCGCGCATAAATAAACCCCTTTTTAATAAACTGCTCAAACAGCTCTTTGTAATGTCCTTTTCGCCCTTTTACCACGGGGGCCAAAATATATATCTTTTTGCCCGACAACCTTTCAATCAACAAATCAATAATCTGCTCATCGGAATATTTTACCATTTTTTTGCCCGTAACATATGAATATGCATCGCCGGCACGAGCATATAAAAGCCTTAAAAAATCATAAATTTCGGTAGTTGTGCCAACTGTTGAGCGCGGGTTTTTATTGGTGGTTTTTTGTTCAATGGATATAACTGGGCTTAAGCCTGTAATTTTGTCAACCTCGGGGCGTTCAAGGCTACCGAGGAACTGGCGCGCATAAGCCGAAAATGTTTCGATATACCTACGCTGCCCCTCGGCATATATAGTGTCAAAAGCCAACGATGATTTTCCGCTTCCGCTTAAGCCTGTTATTACGGTTAGTTTATTTCGGGGTATTACAACATCAATGTTTTTAAGGTTGTGAACCCTTGCCCCATAAACCTTTATTGATTCAGAAGTATCGATAATATTTTCTTCGCTTTTTTGTTTTTGCATTAAAATTATATTTTAAACATGCTAAAATACCTTTATTAATACAAAACAGGATACGTTAGGTTTATTTTTTTTGTGCCAACAACAAAACTTTGGAGATACAAAAGTTCGATTTTTATTATAACCTAAATTGAACAATTTTTAATTATCCTCTTGGTAAGGTATTTCTATTTTTACCAAAACACCATTCAGCCCTGTTGCTTTAATATTGTCAATTATGTCAACTTTACAAGGTTGCTTGGTTATGGCCTGTAGGTTTTGCAAGCGCTGTTTTGTTATTTCGATTGCCACAGAGATATGCCCTTTTTTGGTTTCACTGCTACTTTGGTCAAAAAGCCCCCTGCCATTATCTTCAACCTCAATTATTAAGTAATCAGCCTGTTTATTGAACCTGATAATAATTGTTCCCTGCCTGTCAATATCGCGTACACCATGCTCAACCGCATTTTCAATAAAAGGTTGGATAAGCATTGGGGGCACCAAACTGTTTTCAGGATTAATTTCATCAGATATTTCAAAAAAGTAATCAAATTTTTGTTGAAAACGCAGCCTCTGCAATTTAAGATAGTCATCGAGAATTTCCAGCTCGTTTTCAAGCAAAATAAAATCGGTGCCCGAGCCCATTAAAATATTCCGCATTAAGCGCGAAAAATTTACGAGGTACTCTGATGCAGCTTTTTTATCATTATGAAGAATAAAATTTTGAACTGCCGATAACGAATTAAATACAAAATGGGGGTTTAACCTAGCACGCAGTAATCTCTGTTCAAGCCCCATTTCGTTAAGTTTGCTTTTAAGCCTGCGCTGCCTAAAAACAATAATTATAAGCATAGCTATAATAGCAGCTATTAAAAACCCTGCTATAAAAATATTGCGTTGCCTGCTCATTTTCAATTGCGATAGTTCAGCATTTTGTTTTAATACTATTATCTCATGCTCCTGCTTCTCGGCTTTATACAAAACATTCATAGTTTCAGTATTTTGCCTTTGCAAATCATCGGTTATTGAATCTTTATAAGCAATGGCCTGCAAACTATAATCATATGACAGGTGTGCCTTGCCAATATTATCGTATAGCTGCGCCAACTCAATTGAAGCATCTAAAGCAAAGCGTTTGCCCCCAATTGTTTTTGCAATATTTAGAACCTTTGTAAAATATGACTCAGCAAGCCTAAATTTATTCATTGCCATATAGGCTTTTCCCATATTATTTAAGCTCATGGTTTGATAATACTGCTCGCCTAACGATTCAAATATTATTAAAGCTTTATTATATGCCTGAATAGCTTTATTATATTCGCCCTCCTTAAAATACACCAACCCCATAGCGTTGTGGCAAATAGCCTGCCCCAACTTTGAACTCATTTTTATATTTGCGTTAAACGAACGGTCCAAATAAATAAGTGCCGAGTCGGTATTGCCAAGAAAAAGCCATGCTTCACCAAGCAAGTTTGAATTTATTGCTTCGCCTAATAAATTTGGTTTTTGTTTGCCGAGATACTGTAACGATTTATGAAAATAGCCAATTGCCCGAGAATAATCTTTATAATCAAAATACACATTTCCAATACCATTGTACGAACAGTGTATCAAAAATGTGTCATTTGCATTTTCGGCAAGCTCTAATGCTTTGATATGAAATTTAAGAGCTGTTGCGTTATCATTTATTTTTCTGAAATTTACCGCCATTTCATGTATTACCTGTGCCTTTAGCAAATCACTATTCAACTCATCGGTAAAAATCATTATTTTTCGCAAAACATCAATGGCATCAGCATACTTTGATGCATTTCGGTAACGCTTGCTTACCAATACATAGATATTAACTACCTCGTTATTATTTCCTACGTTTTTAGCTACCTCAACAGCCTCTTTTAAATAACTGTCGAATTCAATGGGCAAGACGTTACTGCTGTATAATTCGTTAGATACGTTTTTTAAGCTGTCGATTACAACTTGCGAAATTTTTTGATATTGATTTGCAGGTATTGAGTCAGGTTGCCGGACACAACCAACAAGCAGCAAAACTGTTATATAAAAAATAAGAGGTTTCAATGCAGTAATTTTATTGCAATTTAGCAGAATATTAGCACATAATCAAAAAATAGAGTATAAGGTTTTCTAAGAAAGTCATATAATAAATTGTTTTACCCCAACTTGCTAATATCGCTTAAGGCCTTTTTGTTTTTTATTAAAATATCCTTTCCCTTTAATTCAATAGCACCCTCACTCTCAAACTCTTTTAAAAGCTTTACCGTACTTTCAAGTGATATTCCTGCAAATTCGGCAATGTCTTTGCGCGATAGGCTTTTAAAAACATCATCGCCTTTAAAATGGTTTGATGCCAAGTATATAAGTGTAGATGCTAACTTTCCGGGCATCTGTTTTGTTGCAGCATTATTAATAATATCGTATAGAATACTCTCGCTTTTACAATTTTCGGAAATTACGCTCCATGCCACCTCAATATTTTCTTGAAGCATTTTTTTTAAACCCTCTTTATCAATTAAGCATATTCGCGAATTTTTTAGGGCTACTGCCGAATAGTTATACACCTGTTGATCTAATACACTCTGAAAACTAACAAACTCACCGCATTTAATCAGCCTTAAATTAACATTTTTTCCAACACCAGTTTCAAGGTAAACTTTTATCAGCCCCTCGTACACATACATAACATATGGGGCAAAAGCTCCTTGCTTGCATATATTTTCGCCCTTTGTATATGTAAGTTGCTGCTTTTTGTTATTAAAATATTCCGAATTATCGGGAAACAGATTATGAAAACAGGTATCGGTATTATTGCAACCCTTACACTCTATTTTTTTATTATTTGCTGACATACTTTAAAGCTTATTAATATGCCCGGCTTATAAATAAAACCTAAGCAATTTCACACAAAAATAGAAACATTAAATAATTAATTGATTTTTTGATGTAAATTTCATTATTTTTATCAAAATAGTTAAGCATAATAAATGATTACATATAACATTCAAGAGATATCGGTAATTTTAAACGGCGAATTGATAAAAAATTCGGGGGGTAAGGTTTCATACCTATTGATTGACAGCCGCAAAGTACTTTTTGCCCGCGAGAGCCTGTTTTTTGCCCTGCGCGGCGACAGAAACGACGGCCACATTTTTATCTCAGGCTTATACAAAGCAGGCGTAAGGAATTTTATTGTCGAAAGTTTTCCTAAAGATATAGAACAATTTTCGAGGGCAAATTTTGTTAAAGTCGAAAACTCGTTTAAAGCATTACAAAAATTGGTTATATGGCATAGGTCGAATATTCAGATACCTGTTATCGGCATTACCGGAAGCAACGGAAAAACCATTATAAAAGAGTGGATATACCAATGCCTGAGCAAAGAAAAATATGTAATAAGGAATCCTAAAAGCTTTAACAGCCAAGTTGGCGTGCCCCTGTCGGTTTGGTTGCTAAACAGCAATGCCGATTTGGGGATATTTGAGGCAGGCATATCGCAACCCGACGAGATGCATAAACTCCAGCAGATAATAAAACCCACCATTGGCATTTTTACAAATATTGGCGATGCACACCAAGAGAATTTTTTATCGGTTGAGCAAAAGCTTAATGAAAAACTTTTTCTTTTTAAAGATTGCGAAACCTTGATATATTGCTCCGACTCTGATGATATCGACAAAAAGATAAAACTAAATTATCCGCAGATAAAAAATATTTTTACATGGGGTTTTAACCATAATGCCAATTTAAAAATTGAGCATATTAACTCAACATCAAACCAAAGCATAATTGAAGCGCTTTACAAAAACGAAAATTACAGCATATCGATACCTTTTGTTGACAAAGCATCAATTGAAAACACAATACATGTTTGGTGCCTGCTTTTAAGTTTAGGGTATGCACATGATAAAATTGCCGGCAAGATGTCGGAGCTTGAGCCGGTAGCCATGCGCCTTGAGGTTAAAGAGGGCAATAATAATTGTACAATAATAAACGATAGTTATAACTCCGATATTGAGTCGCTGCATATTGCATTAGATTTTTTGTCGTACCAAAACCAACACCCTCAAAAACTGTTAGTGCTTTCCGATATTGCACAAAGCGGCTACAAGCCCGATGAGCTTTACGCACAGGTTTCGGGAATGATAAAACAGAAAAATATTGACCGTTTGATTGGCATTGGCCCTGAAATTGGAAGATTTAAAGAGATGTTTGAACTGAGGGCAGACTTTTTTATTAGTACCGATGCCTTTTTAAAAGAGTTTGACCTCTCAAAATTACATGATAAATCGATACTGTTAAAAGGAGCACGCAGCTTTAAGTTTGAGAAAATATCGCACCGTATCCAAAAACAAGCACACCGAACGGTTTTTGAGATTGATTTGAATGCCATTGCCTATAACCTCGACTATTTTAAAAAGCTTTTAAAACCGCAAACCGGCATAATTGCCATGCTAAAAGCATCGGGTTATGGAAGCGGTACCCATGAAATTGCCAATGTTTGCCAATACCAACGGGTAGCCGCAATTGCAGTTGCCTTTACCGATGAGGGTATCGAACTTAGAAAAAGCGGTATAAAAACCCCTATTATTATTATGAACCCCGAGGATGACAGTTACTTATCAATGATTGAACACAACCTCGAACCTCAGATATTTAGTTTTCAATCGTTAAAAAGCTTTAACCGTATTGCTGAAAAAGCCGGAGCAAAACCATACCCTGTGCACATAAAGCTCGACACCGGAATGCACCGCTCAGGCTTTTTAAGCCACGAAATAAGCTTACTAACATCGGAATTAAAACAATCGGAAAATATTAAGGTTAAAACAATATTTTCGCACCTTGCATCGACCGACGAGCCTGAACAAGATGATTTTACTTTAGGGCAGATTAAACTGTTTGACGAAATGAGCTCTACCTTAACAAATGAGCTACCATATAAGATAAAAAGGCATATTTTAAATTCGGCAGGAATAGAGCGTTTCCCAAAATACCAGTTTGATTTTGTTAGGCTTGGCATTGGGATGTTCGGCATCAGCTCAAAAGGAAAAAAATTAGCTGCGGTTGGCACTTTAAGCAGCTCTATACTTCAAATTAAGCACATTAAGGCAGGGCAAACCGTAGGTTACAACCGTAGCGGCGTTGCAAAAAAAGACTCTGTTATTGCTACCGTCCCGATAGGCTATGCCGACGGTTTACGCCGGATATTAAGCAATGGTATCGGCAAACTTTGGGTAAACGGCAAAATGGCGCCTATTATCGGCAATGTATGCATGGACATGTGCATGATTGACATTACCGACATAAAAGCCAATGAGGGCGACAAGGTTGAGGTTTTTGGCAAAAACCTTTCGGTAAGCCTGCTTGCCAAATGGATGAATACAATACCTTACGAGGTGCTTACGGGAATATCAAAAAGGGTAAAACGAACCTACCATGTAGAATAATGGCCTTGCTCTATAAAAAAGACCCGATGGGTCAAGCAATTACCGATTTTTTCAATAACAAAAAAGCTGACACCCTATGGGTAGATTCTGATATTACCGAAAGAGATAATATTCCGGTAGATTATCTATTCCGCTTATACAATAAAATGCCAAAAATAGAAAAGCAAGCCTTAAAACTTTGCAAAGGCTCGGTTTTAGATATTGGTGCCGCCGCCGGAGCTCACAGCTATTGGTTAAATAAAAAAGGATATAACGTTACAGCAATCGACGTGTCGGGACTTGCAGTTAAAACAATGAAAAAACGCGGCTTACCAAATGTTAAGTGTTCCAACTTTTTTAATATGCCGGCTACCCAAAAATTTGATACACTACTGCTTTTAATGAACGGTATTGGTATAGCAGGCTCTATTTCCGGATTGCAAAAATTCTTTAAAAAATGTAACGATATTATTACACCAAACGGGCAAATACTTCTCGATTCATCGGATATAAGTTATATGTTTGATGATGCCGACAAAAACCATATTAACAAATATTATGGCGAAGTTGAATATACAATGCGTTACAACAAAATTGTGTCTGATAAATTTGGTTGGCTTTTTATTGATTTTAAGACCTTAAAGAAAGAAGCCCATATAAACGGTTTTGATTGTGTAAAAATAATTAACGGCACACATTTCGACTATTTGGCAAGGCTCAGGAAAAAATAGAAAGAATATATGCTTTAGTCAAATATCGTGATGAGAATAACACCATGCTTTAGCTTGGTGTATTGTGGTATAATCTACTCATATGCCCCAAATTCTCAATAAGTTTGCAAAGCAAACTTATTGAGAATTTGGGGTGTTTTGTAATTGTCTTATACACCCAAATAAATTTGGGTGCTAATTTAATGTGCAATTGTTAATGCATCACGATATTTGACTAAAACATAAAAAATATCAACAACAAATAGAAAAGGGACGGCTAACGCCGTCCCTTTTAAATAATATCGATTAGTTACTAATTATTGAACAACAAATTTCTGAATGCTTACGCTTTCACCATCAGTTATTCTCAAGTAATAAACTCCTTTAGCAAATTCGGCAACATTAATGTTTACAGCAGTCCTATTGTTTATATCAATAGATTTAACTACTTGTCCACTAATATCAACCACCTTAACAACTGTATTTGCAGTATTTGCAATACCAAAATCAACAGTTAAATCAGTAGTAGCCGGATTAGGATAAACAGACACGTTAGATGCTAAATCATAGCCAACACCAACCATAGTAACATTGTTATACCAAACAGTAATTACTAAGTCATCAGTAATTGGGTCTGTAACTCTAATACCAGACTCTTCGTCAGTACCATTAATGTTAAATATGTAATTAATAGTATCGCCATAATTAGCTGAAACTGTTGTTTCATAAATAAATGTTCCGTCGTTGTCAACCAACTCAGGCACATCACCAGATACATTAACAGTTAAGCCTAAAGTATCTACACCAGGATCATAGTTACCTAACTCAATTTGTTTCGACATAACAACTTTAAATGTAACATCATAAGTTGGAGTCGCAACATTGTCATATAAGTCATTGGTAACGTTATTTTCTAGTAATACTGTCCACTCACGATAAACATCAATGTTATTTGACAATTCTGCATTGTCCCAATCGTGATTAATTCTATACTTATACCTTAACTGTTCTCCAACAAAATATTCGGTTGGCAAATGATAAGTATAAACACCGTCTCCGTCGTCGTCAGCCAAGTCAACAGTATGCTCCCAATAGTTGAAAGTACCAACAATATCAACAGTATCGACTGCCGGATTGAAGTGTCCCAAAATAATTTGGGTGTTCATATCAACATTAAAAATAACAGTCTGCTTGGCACTAGCAGTAAAATCAAGGTTCATAACAAATTCAGCAGAATCGAAAGGAAGTTTGTGATCTACAACTATGTAATACGTACCTGCATTAATTGCTTGATCGGTAAATGATCCTCCGTCAGCACCTTCTGCATAAGCAAAACAAGCATCGCTACCCGGTACACCTTTTATTACGTGCATACCAACATAACTACCTGCAATACTACCTGATATTGTACCACTATAAGGCAAGGTAAATGTATAACATACATCTTTCTCTCCCATAAATACATTACCACAATTTGTTGCAGAATAATCATCATTAAATCCGTCTGTTGTACCGGCATAGTCTTCTAACGGCAACTCAACAGGAAATGCGGTTTGAACTATATCGCCTTGCATCATTGATTCCTCAGTAATAGAGAAGAAGAACGGCTGATCGTTATAAGCATTATCTTCGCCTTCAGCTGCCCAACGTTTCCAATGAATCAAATAAGTAACACCAGCCTCAACGGGGAATGTAAGTTCTGATAACCTATTGTTAGTTTCAGGTACATCATCATTTTCATAAATTGGTGTTTCATCATCACAATTTGCAAAAATTTCTAACATAGTATCATTCCAATCTTTCGATGGATCACCATTTTCTGGAATATCGGATGAAATTGTTACATTATTTGATGTTGTTGGAGTATATGCATACCAATAAGGTGTTTTTGGAGCAGTCTGTACTTCTCCGGCACCAACCTCAACTGATTTAGTACAAATATCGCCTTCGCCTGCAGTTGCAGTTGCGCAATCTGTATTTGAGAAGTCAGACTCGGAACCATCATAAAGCTCTTGAGTTACTGCATAACAATACTCTTGATCAATATTTAGTGTTTTATCGCTATAAGCGAAAGCCATAGGCACAGGACCTGCAATTTTCATCATGTCGCGATATACAGTAAATGTTGGCGGTTGAGATTTCCATGCTCTTAAATTATAAGCAAACCCTGGATCTGCGGCTGCAGCCTTTGGCTGAATAAGAATATAATAAGTTCCGGCTTCTTTAAGCGTAGTATGTACATAACCGGTAGCTCCGGGCTCAATTAGAACGTTTACTCCCGAATACGAACTATTGATAATCCACATTTTAACTTTACCATCAGCAAGGTCTAATTCAGCATGAATATAAGCTGATTCTTCTAAAGTTACTGTAAACCAGTCCCATGGATCGCCAGAAGCCCCAATATGTCCTGTGATTTTTTTAGGAGCATCTTCAGTTCCTAAAGTAATTGGGGTAAAGGTATCACCACCGCCAAATGCTTCTGGTCCATTGTTTGGTTCTTCTTCATCATCACCTTCAGGAGTAAAATCTTTTGAATTTGAAGCTTCATACTTCACAAACTCATCAATTGATATACGATCGGTAATTAAATTAACATTAAAACCGTTTGTAATTGACCTATGTCCTTTAGTATCAGGATTAATTTGAACCATCTCTTTAAAAGTAAGAGCTGCCATTCCTTTTTCAGCATTTAATGCAGTAGCCGTAACAGAAACCAATTCCGGCCCTGTTGGTAAAACTTCACTTGTAAGTGTCCAAACAAAACCAGAGGCAGTATATGTAGCAAGCCAGTTTATTTTATAAGTAACACCACCTTTAGCAGCCCAAACAGCTTCAGATGAATATTTATTGTTTCCACAATTACCATTATCATCATTTGCAGCAACAAGATTACCACCACAAGCATCATATACTTTAACATCGGTATCGGCAGCATCGCCACACGATGAAATTGTAATTAAGGCATCGTCGGCAGGTGTAAACTCATACCAAACCGGAGCATAAGGAGCTGTATTTTCTCCAACAACTGCTGCTACCGGAGCAGTACAGCCAACACCAATTGCAGATACCGGTACTTCAACAACAAAACTACCTTCTCTAATATCGGTATAACCTATCACTACTGTAGCCTCTTGCATACCAAGTGTACCATCAAAATTTACACCAATAGTAACATCTTGTTTGTAAACCTCAACAGCCTCAGTTGGAACATCGGCAAGGGTAAATGCAGCTGAGCTGCCTGTTTTTAATACAACACTATTTAACGTAAAATAGCTTGGTCCTTCATTTGAGATAACCAAATTTGTTGAATTATTGCCATCAGAAACACCCATTCCTATACTATCGGTATTGGTAGCAAAAATTGGAGTTATAATAGCTTCTCCGGTTTCAATTACACCAAAATCGTCTATTTGCCATGTTGTTACAGGAGAACCTTGATATCCTGTTGGTTCATCAAGGTGGAAGCCTATATAAACTTCACTATACCCTCCAAATTCAGAAAGGTCATACCTAAGTGTAGAAATATCAAAATTATCTGATTCAACATCTATAACCGTAGTCCATGTTTGCTTATTGTCAGTTGAAACTACCAATTGAGAAGTTGCATATCCGGCATTTACCATATAATTTACCCAAACAACATCGGTTGATATACCGGTAAAATCTAGTGCCGGCGAAATTAGCATAACATCATCGTGATCGGGATAACTTGGGTTGTTATAACCAACTCGTTTAAATCCATTGGTACCTGTTTTAATAAGTCCATATAAGAACCCTGCACCATCACTATAATTTTCTACTGTCCAACCAGCTGTTGCAGGTCCGTCATTAAAGTCAGTAAAATATATATATTGTATATTTTCAGGCTCATTAACAACACCTGTTAATGTAACTTCATAAACATCGCCGCTTGTAAGTTCAACTTTTAATTTAGACTCGTAAGAACCAAAATCGGCAGGTTTAAAGTTTACATTAAAACTGTAAGTTGAAAAAGCACCTACTTCAACATCATAAATATTAACCATGTTAAATTC
>CAYQPP010000026.1:6973-19601 GCA_964419235.1 uncultured Bacteroidales bacterium | reverse complement strand
TAATTCGTGCAATTCGTGGACAAAATTTCTGTGGTGAATAAAAAGATTTTTTCAACAAAAAATTAAAGTTTATATCAAATTACACCATTATTTTGGGCTTTTCTTTTGTAAAAGTATTAATTTCGCAAGCTAACCTTAAAAATCAAAGTGATGATACAGAGAATACAGACAATTTATCTTTTTGCAGCAGTTATTTTTATGCTGTTGTTCTATTTGTTTCCGATTGCCATTTTTACCACCGAAATTTTTTCTTTCGAGTTTTTTAATTGTCATATAACCCACCCCGAAAATTTAAAGCCTAATATACCTTTGTTCCCGTTGGCGGTTTTGCCGGTATTGAGTATGCTAACGAGTTTTATAGCTATTTTTTTGTATAAAAACAGAAAACTGCAAATGCGTTTAGGAAAAGTTAATATGTTTCTTGTTTTTACAATTTTGGCAGTAACCGTGGTTTACTTTATTAAGCTTAAAAATTTGCTCGATGGTTCGGTGCAGTATGGTTTTTCCGCCATTTTTCCTATTTTATCGTTTGTTTCAATAGTTTTGGCAAACAGGGCTATAAATAGCGATGAAAAACTTATTAAGGCGGCCGACAGGATTAGATAAACACAAGCAAATGAGACTTAATTTTTCTCAATGCCTAAAACTTGTCTCGCTTTAGCGGATGGTTAAAGATGAGTATATGAGACTTATTTTTTTTTAATGGTTTAATAGTTTAAACACAAACAGATGAAAAAGTTTTTTTTAATATTAATTGTAGGTAGTTTGGTAGTTGCTTGCAACCCCGAAAAACAAAGAGCTTTGCATAAAGTAAAGTATTTATGTTCAAAAATCGATTCTATTTCCGATGTATATAATTCAATAGATTTTAATGAATTTAAAGATATTAAAAACGAAATAAGTACAAACGGAGATTTTTTAAAAGACAATGCCGAGCTTATTGAAAAAATCGATAGCAATTTTATCTCATATTTTGGTCCTTATCTTGCTGCCGGAAAAACTATTGGGCGGGGTTTTAAAAAAGTAGGTAAAAACATTGAAACAGAGCTTGCATTTTCAAAATCTCAACTCTCAAATTTAAAATCGGATTTAAAAAAGCAATTAATTAGCAACACCGATTCGGTTGCATACTATATTGCAGCAGAGAAAAAAGCCGTTGAGATGGCACAAAATAGTGTTGACGATATAAAATATCTATTTGAAAAACAGAAAGAGGCTTATGAGCTGACACATAATAAAGTTGACTCGTTAATAAATATTATAAAGCAAAACCAACAATAAAAAGCGCAAGTTGAAAAAAACATACTACATAATATTTATCATTACACTTCTTTTTATAAGTAATACCAATGCCCAAAAAAGAAACAGTAATGCCACTCAAAATCAAATAGCTTTACAATATTACCGCGACGGCGAATTTGAGAAGGCTGCTGAGGTATATATGCGTTTATATCAAATAAACAAATCGGGCAGCTATTACCGATATTTAACAAACTGTTTAATAAACCTTCAGCAATACGATAAGGCCGAAACCATAATAAAAGAGCATAAAAAAAATAATAAGTTCGATTTATCGGTTTTTGTTGATTTGGGGAATATTTATTCACTTCAGGGAAATGAATCAAAAGCAAAATCGACCTACCAAAGTGCAATAAAAAAGCTTAGGCCCGATCAACACCAAGTAATACGTTTGGCCAATGCTTTTATGGCAAAGCGGCTGTATAACTATGCCGAGCAGACTTATTTTGAGGGCGAAAAACTGCTTAAAGGCGGGTATGGTTTTCAAATCGAGAAGGGGCAACTGTACTATTATATGCGCAGTTACGATAAAATGATTGCCGAGTATTTAGATTTATTGGAGATAAGCGGCCAGTATCTGCAAATGGTACAAAACAGGTTGCAATATGCCGTGTATAACGACATTGATGCCAGTTTAAAGCAGAAGCTTAAAGACGAGCTTTTGGTTAGGGTAAATAAAAAGCCCGATATAGTGGTTTATAACGAGTTGTTAATTTGGCTGTTTATTCAGGAAAAAGATTTTGAAAGCGCCTTTATGCAGGCTCGGGCACTCGATTTAAGACTTGGCGAAAACGGTAAACGAATTATTGCCTTGGCGCGTGAGGCAACCACAAACAACAATTTTAATGTGGCGGTTGATGCCTATGCTTATGTAATAAATAAAGGCAAACATTTAGAGTACTATTTTGCTGCCCGTAACGAAATGCTCAATGTTATGTATAAGCGTATTTTGTTAGGCATTGACAATACCCCCAATGACTATTTGCAAATGGAAAAGGCTTATATAAACGCTTTGGGCGAGATGGGGGTTAACCCCAATACCGCCGATTTAACGGTTAATTTGGCACACCTGCAAGCTTTTTATCTTGGTAAAACAGCCAATGCCCTGTTTTTGTTAGAAGATGCAGTTAATATGCGCGGCTTAAACTATAAACAAAAAGGGCAGTTGCAATTAGAGCTTGCCGACATTTATCTTGTTGACGGCAAAGTATGGGATGCAACTTTAGCCTATGCACGGGTTGAAGATGAGAATAAAAACAATCCGATTGGTTCAGATGCAAAATTCAGGAAGGCGCGATTGGCATATTACATTGGTAATTTTCAATGGGCACGCGCACAATTAGATGTTTTAAAGGCAAGCACATCGAAATTGATTGCTAACGATGCCGCCGAGTTGTCGCTATTTATTTTTGAAAATACCGAGTGGGATTCGGTTGAAACGGCTATGGAAACATACGCCCGTGCCGATTTTTTGTATTATCAATCAAAGGATTCGCTTGCAATATTAACATTAGATACCCTAATAAATAGTTTTCCTGACCATGCTGTTGTTGACGAGGCTTGGTTTTTAAAAGGAAAAATATACCGGCGGATGCGTAATTTTGAAAAAGCCATTGAAAGCTATCAATATATAGTTGATAATTTTTATTTTGATGTTTTGGCCGATAATGCCCTGTTTGCCATTGCCGATATTTATGACAAGCAATTTAACGACAATGAAAAAGCAATGGAGCTTTATAAACAGGTAATGGTTGATTTTCCGTCAAGCATTTATAAAATGGAGTCGCGCCTTCGGTACAGGGAATTAAGGGGTGATAAGGTGGTAAATTAAGTGCAGTATTTACCGAATTTTTGTGCTAAGGCATAAACACATCAATCAAGAAATATTATAAAAATATTTTACTACATTTGTAATATGGTAATATTTCAGCTACATAAAATGTACACCCGCCACGGAAAAGGACTCTATGAGTGCTGGATAGCCTGATTGCTTTATACTTTCCCTTTTTTTCCCATCTCTTGCGATAGGTAGAATACAATAAATTATTATTCGCTAAAAAATACCGATTCATAAAACTATTATTATCAGCGTATTACAGTTTGTATTTTACCGCTTAACGGCAAGGTTGGTTTTCTATTTAAAATTTAATAATTCATTAAATTATTTTTCATTGAAAGGAATAATTTTCGACATAAAACGATTTGCCATACATGATGGCCCCGGATTGCGGACTACCGTTTTTTTTAAAGGTTGTTCGTTAAACTGTTGGTGGTGTCATAATCCCGAAAGTATTAATAGTAACATTGAAAAATATAATGCTATTGAAAAACTTGGAAGCAAAGAATTTACCGTTACAAAAACTGTTGGTAAAATTACTACCCTACGTGAGGTAATAGCCGAAATACTTAAAGAACAGGTCTTTATGGAAGAGGGTGGGGGAGGAATAACCCTGTCGGGAGGAGAGCCGCTACTGCAATATAAATTTGTAATAGATCTGTTAAAGCTATGCAAAGTTAATGGCATTCATACGGCAATCGACACTTCGGGGGCAGTGCCTTATGCAAATTTTGAATCAGTATTGCCTTTAACAAACCTGTTTTTGTTTGACATAAAAGCTATTACTCCGGCGGTACATAAAAAATATATAGGAGCCGATAATAAGCTTATTCTCGATAATTTTAAGAGGCTTATTAAGGCAAACAAAAAGGTAATAGTACGCATTCCGTTAATTCCAAAAGTAAATTTAATTACCGATGAACTTAACTGTATGCTTAACTTTTTTTTACCATTAAAGGGTAATAGTTTTAATGAAATACATCTGTTGCCGTTTCATAATATTGGAAAAGCAAAATATGAGAGGTTTAACCGGATTTGGCGTATGGGTAATACCAAAGAGCCAGAATTTAAAGAGTTACAGTCCGCTATTGACTTATTTAAAAATGCGGGTTTTAATGTGAATTTGCATGAGTGAAAAACCACAATTCACATCGTAGCTTTGCGGATTTAAGGTATTAATAAAATATTTAACAATTAAATAATGAAACTTACAAATAGAATAAATATACTCCGAGACCAGAGCCTTAGTGCAACTGAGCATATATCTGCTGAAAGGGCACAGCTTATAACAGAATTTTATAAAAGCAAAAATTCGGTTGGTTTATCAACTTCTGTTAAGCGGGCAAAATCATTTCAATACATATTAAAACATAAAGCAATTTGTATTAACAACGGTGAGTTAATTGTTGGAGAGAGAGGACCTGAGCCCAAGGCTACGCCAACCTATCCCGAAATTAACCTGCATACTTTAAGCGATTTGGATATACTCAATTTGCGCGAAAAGGTATCATTTAAAGTAAGCGATAAGGTAAAGAGTATTTATGCCGAAGATATAATACCTTTTTGGCAAGGCAGAACAAACCGCGATAGAATTATGAGCAGTCTGTTTCCTGAATGGAAAGCAGCCTATAAAGCCGGAGTATTTACCGAATTTCAAGAACAAAGGGCTCCCGGGCATACAGTTTTAGGCTATAAAATGTTTAAAACAGGTTTTGTTCAAATTATTGAAGAGATTAAAGAAGCCAAAAACAGTATTGATTTTTTAAATGATTCGGAAGCTTTATATAAGTTTGAAGAGCTTAAAGCAATGGAGATAGTTGTTGAGGCTATTATTATGTTTGCCAACCGATACTCAAAAAAACTTGCCGATTTAGCTGCAAACGAAAAGGATATCGACAGACAGAATGAGCTTATTGAAATGGCTCGAATATGTAATAAGGTACCTGCCCATGCACCTGAATCAGTGCACGAAATGTTACAACACTATTGGTTTATACATTTGGGCGTGGTAACCGAGCTTAACCCGTGGGACTCTTTTAATCCCGGACGATTAGACCAGCATTTGTATCCTGTTTATTTAAACGATATTGAAAATGGAGTTACAAAAGAGCAAATATATGAGCTTTTGCAAGCTTTTTGGATAAAATTCAATAATCATCCGGCACCGCCAAAGGTTGGTGTTACCGCACTCGAGAGTAATACCTATACCGATTTTTGCTTAATTAATACAGGTGGCGTAAAACCCGACGGCTCTAATGCTGTTAACGAAATGTCGTATATTATTCTCGATGTTATTGAAGATATGCGTTTGTTGCAGCCAAGCTCTATGATTCAAGTGAGCAAAAAAAATCCCGATGCTTTTGTAAAAAGGGCATTAAAAATAGTGAAAACAGGATTCGGGCAACCGTCAATTTTTAATACCGATGCTATTATTCAACAACTGTTAAACCAAGGTAAAGATATTATTGATGCGCGAAACGGAGGTGCGTCGGGGTGTATCGAAACAGGTGCGTTTGGAACAGAGAGCTATTTTTTGACAGGCTATTTTAATCTTGTAAAAGTTTTTGAAATTACGCTTAACAACGGTATCGACCCTAAAACAAAAAATAAAATCGGTATTGAAACGGGTAGTCCTGATAGCTTTAGTAATTACAATGAGCTTTTTAATGCCTTTAAAAAACAGCTTAATTATTTTATCGACATTAAGCTAAAAGGCAACAATATTATTGAAAAAATATGGGCTGATTATTTGCCTGCACCTTTTCTTTCAACTTTAATTGAGGGGTGTATAACAAACGGTAAAGACTATAATGCCGGTGGTGCAAAATACAACACCAGCTATGTGCAAGGTGTAGGGTTAGGAACTATAACCGACTCGCTTACAGCAATTAAGTATCATGTTTTTGAAAACAAGACCATATCATTGCCTGATTATGTGAATTTATTAAATAATAATTTTGAAAACAATATTCAGTTTAGGCATAATTTAATATATGAAACACCAAAATTTGGTAACGATAATGATTATGCCGATAGTCAAGCAATTGATGTTTTTGAGATATTTTATAATGCTGTAAATGGTAAGCCTACGGCACGAGGTGGGGTTTTTCGTATAAATTTATTGCCAACAACATCGCATGTGTATTTTGGGCAGGTAACAGGTGCCACACCCGACGGACGGCTATCAGGCACACCAATATCAGAGGGTATTAGCCCTGTGCAAGGAGCCGATAAAAACGGGCCAACATCAGTAATTAAATCAGTCTCAAAAATTGACCATTTGCGTACTGGCGGAACACTTTTGAACCAAAAATTTACACCATCGTTTTTTAATTATAACAAGGCTTATGATAATTTAACAGCTTTAATAAGGTCGTACTTTAAACTCGACGGGCATCACATACAATTTAACGTGGTTAATGCCGATATATTAAAAGATGCACAAAAAAAACCTGAGGAGCACAAGGATTTAATTGTGCGTGTTGCCGGTTATTCAGACTATTTTAATGACTTGGGCGAAGATTTGCAAAATGAGATTATTAGGCGTACTGAGCATGAGGGATTTTAAAAATCGAAATTCATAAATTTTACTTTTTGGTGTGCTATGGGCTAACGGAATATGAAATTAAAAAGGTACAAACTTAATTGGCATTATTGCTTAAAAATGTTGTATTTGCAAGTTGTAAAAACTTTATATATTATTTGATATTAAATATAGTGTGAAATTATTAAAGTGAGAATAGTTATGTTAAAAGTGATAATTATAATGTCGCTCGGAATGGTTTTAGGTTATCTAATCCGTTCAAAAAAAAAGATATTAAAAATTTCAAACACATCAATATTATGGGTAATTATTTTATTGTTGTTTTTTATGGGAGTTTCAATAGGCAGTAATGGTGCGGTTATGAATAACTTAGATACTATAGGTATTCGTGGTTTGCAACTTGCTATTGTTACTGTTTTAGGTAGTGCAATGCTTGCATGGGTAGTATATAAATTTATTTTTAAATCTAATAAAAAGCACCATGAGAGATAGTATTATTATTGTATCGTTTTTTATTTTAGGACTTATGGTAAGCTTTTATCAGTTTATTCCACAGGTGTTTATTGATAATGATATAAGCGTTTATGTGCTATATGTATTAATGTTTATTGTGGGTGTTGGCATTGGTGGCGACAAACAGGCCTTGGATGCGCTTCGGAATATCAATTTTAAAATAATTTTGGTTCCTTTAACCGTGGTAATAGGGTCGCTTGGCGCAGCAGCTATATTTGCATTTTTTGTATCCGATTTATCGATAAAAGAAGCAATGGCTGTTGGTGCAGGTTTTGGGTATTACAGTTTGTCAAGTATAATTATTGGTGAAATGCATAGTAGTACTTTAGGAACCATGGCCCTTGTTGCCAATGTAATTCGCGAGGTTATTACACTTTTGTTTGCTCCGGTTTTAGCATGGGCATTCGGAAAACTGGCTCCGGTAGTTTCGGGTGGTGCAACAGCTATGGATAGCACATTACCTATAATTATTAAAGTATCGGGTAACGAATATGGTTTAATTGCAATTTTTAGCGGTGTTGTTTTAACTGTTTTGGTGCCGTTTTTGGTTACTTTTATTTTATCGTTTTAAATAATTAAAATTGATGCAAAATCAAGCCAAAGCATATATTTTTGCTTTTATAGCCATATTTTTTTGGTCAACCGTGGCTGTACCATTTAAAATTGGTTTAAGGCATTTTCATTTTATTCATTTTTTATTTGTTACCATATTAATTGCTGTATTGGTTTCGTTTGGCACATTAGCTGTTCAAAATAAATTTAAGCTTTTAAAAAAACTCACAAAAACAGAGCTGATGTGGGCTGTGGCGGCTGGTTTTTTAAACCCTTTTTTATATTACATAATGCTGTTTAAGGCCTACTCGGTATTGCCTGCACAAATAGCACAGGCTTTAAATTACACATGGCCTATAATGTTGGTTTTATTGTCGGTGCCTTTTTTGGGGCAAAAGCTAAATGCTAAGGGTTTTGGTGCTTTGCTTATCGGTTTTGCAGGTGTTTATTTAATTGCATCCGAGGGGCAGCCATGGCCATTGCAGCCTTCAAACCCTATCGGGGTGTTGTTGGCGGTAAGCACATCGGTTGTTTGGGCAAGTTTTTGGATAATTAACACAAAACTAAAAACCGATAGTGTTGTTAATTTGTTTATTAGTTTTTTAACCGGTTTAATATTAACACTGCCCTTGGTTTTATTTGTGCCATTTAATTATGCAATACCTTTACAGGGATGGTTGGCAGTTGTTTATTCCGGTATTTTTGAAATGGGAATAACATTTGTTATATGGTTAACAGCTATGAAATTGACTGAACGAACCGATAAAATAAGCAATTATGTATTCCTGTCGCCGTTTTTATCGTTGGTGTTTATTTATCTGTTTTTGCATGAAAATATATTTTTCACAACTTTTATCGGGCTGGCATTAATAATTTGCTCTATATTTTTAAACAGATATTTCTCAAAAAATAAGTTGGCATGAACAGGACAAACGCATTATTTTAGTTATAAATCCAAATTAATACATAGGCAATTTTTAATGCCAAAAATTATATATTTTTAATGTAAGCCCAACAGAAGATGGCTAAATAAAGAACCCTCTTTGTATAATATACCCTGATAAATCAGGTGGCTATTAATATTTGGTATATAATTTAATGAGTTTGTCCTATCTGCTTATTATTTTTTTTAATTTTCTACAAATCTGTTAAAGTAAAATAGGCTTTAATGTATAATAAATATACACAATTCTCAGCCTCAATCAGACAAAAGCCGATGTGCTATTTCACTCTTTTTTTGATTTACCCCTGCCGCCTTGCTTAAGTGCCCTGTCGATAATCCATTCAATTTGGCCATTAATGCTTCTGAACTCATCATCAGCCCATTTCTCTAAGGCACTGAATTTTTCAGGGTCAATACGTAATACAAATTGCTTTTTTTTAGCCATTGCCTTTTAATTATACAAAACAGTTTAGTGATGTAGGGTTCCTGCATTAACAATTGGCCTTGCAGACTCTTCGCCACAAAGTACAACCATTAAATTGCTTATCATGGCTGCCTTTTTTTCTTCGTCCATATCAATAATATCTTTTTCCTTAAGCTGTGCCAATGCCATTTGAACCATACTAACAGCTCCCTCAACAATTTTTGAGCGTGCCGCCACAATTGCTGTTGCTTGTTGGCGTTTAAGCATAGCACCTGCAATTTCTTGTGCATATGCAATATAGTTTATGCGTGCCTCAATAACACAAATGCCGGCAATGTCAAGGCGTTCCCTCAACTCCTCTTCAAGCTTGTGATTTATCTCGTCGCCGCTTGTGCGTAATGTAATTTCGGCTTTTTCGTCTTCAAAATTATCATAAGGGTAGTGCCCCGCAAGTTTTCGTAATGCAGCTTCGCTCTGAACACGCACAAAATGTTCATACTCATCTACCTCAAACGATGCTTTGTAGGTATTTTCAACCTTCCAAACCAAAACAATACCTATCATAATAGGATTACCCACTTTGTCGTTAACCTTAATGGGGTCACTATCGAAATTGCGTGCACGTAATGATATTTTCTTTTTTACAAATAGTGGGTTAACCCAATAAAAGCCGTTAGTTTTAATTGTTCCCATATATTTACCAAATAGTGTTAAAACAGTTGATTCGTTTGGGTTAATAATAATAAAACCGGCAAAACAAGCCAGCAAAAAAGCCATTACAATTACCATTGGTATTATTTTAAACAGTACAATAGCAGTAATAGTTGCCGCCAATAAAAGCAACAGGGTAAAAAATGCCAAATATCCATTTGCCCCGAAGTGTTCTTTTTCGTTTTTCATAGTTATAATTTTTATAATGATATTAAAATAATACTATAAAGATATTATAATAATATATAATACGCAACTTTTTTATATTATAATTCAAAGTTTTTTTAAATAATCTTTCGGTTTTTATAAAACAAACTATTGTATGCAAGGTGTGGTATGATTTATTGATTTGGGAAAAATAATTTTTGCATATTTAGTTTATAATGATAAATATCCGATTGATTTTTACATTATAACCAACATTATAATAAGGCAATAACACTATTAAATGGCTTTTTGTAGTAAGGTTATGAGTACCTGCTATTTTTTATTTACAAACCTGCATCTTTTAATAGTTGGCATTCGGTGTGGGATTTTAAATTTTAATTGTACATTTATAATCGTTTTGACACAACATTTAACAATAGTATTCTAAAATACTTAATTAAAAACAAGAGCTATGCTTTCGGATAAAGATATGAATCTTAACCGCGATAATGGTATTTCGCAAAAGCAGATTGAACAGCAAATAAATCAGTTTAAGCAGGGTTTTCCCGCATTAAATATTATTAAACCTGCCGTAAACCGCGATGGGATAAAACAACTGGGCGAAAAAAAGCTTATTGAGTATATAAAGGTTTACGATAAATCGCCTCGACGGTTAAAAAAAACAAAATTTGTTCCGGCATCAGGTGCGGCAAGCCGTATGTTCCAAAAAATGCACGAGGTTTTAACAAACTATAAAGGTACTGAGGATGATTACCTTAAGATAATGTCAAACAGGGGATTCCAGTCTGTTTATTACACTTGCCACAATTTAAAAAACTTTGCTTTTTATGGCGATTTGATCTCTATTCTTGAAAAAAAAGGAATTTCAATTGATGAGTTATCGAAAAAAAAGGATTTCACACTTTTGTTAAAATACCTTTTAGATACCGATGGTTTAAATTATAGCAATTTGCCCAAAGGACTAATAAAATTCCACCGCACTTTTGACGGTGACAGAACGCCCGTGCATGAACATTTGATTGAAGGTATATTTTATGCTGCAAGCGGCAAAAAAGTGTCTATACAGTTTACGGTTTCGCAAAACCATATAGAGCTGTTTAAACAGCATATTGAGACTATAATACCAAAACTAACAAAGGAGTATAAAGTAAAATTCGATATATCGTTTAGTATTCAAAAGCCTGAAACCGATACTATTACTGTTGATACCAAAAACAACCCCGTGTATGATAAAAATGGCAAGCTGGTTTTTAGGCCGGGCGGGCATGGCGCGCTTATATATAATTTGAATGAAATTGATGCCGACCTTATTTTTATAAAAAATATTGACAATATTGTTCAGGATAGGATGAAGGAGGATACTTATATTTATAAAAAAGCACTTGCGGGTTTGCTTTTAAATGTGCGTAAAAAAGCGGCAGGGTATTACAAAAAGCTTAACAAAAAAATTAAGGATGATTTGTTAATCAAGATTGAAGAGTTTGTTAAAAAAGAGATGTTTGTAATTATACCTGAAAAATACAGCAAATGGGATAAAAACAAAAAGGTTGAGTATCTATTGGGTAAAATCAACAGGCCTATCAGAGTATGCGGAATGGTACGTAATGAGGGCGAGCCCGGTGGCGGTCCATTTTGGGTTATGGCAAGCGATGGCTCAATGAGCCTGCAAATTGTTGAAAGCTCGCAGTTTAACGATGACCAAAAGCATATAATGACAAAAGCAACGCATTTTAATCCCGTTGATATTGTTTGCTCAATTAAAGACTTTAAAGGCAAAAAACACGATTTATTAAAATTTATAGATAAAAACACAGGGTTTATAAGCAATAAAAGCCTTGATGGCAAGCAGGTTAAAGTTCTTGAGTTGCCAGGTTTGTGGAATGGAGCCATGGCAAATTGGAACACAATTTTTGTTGAGGTTCCGGCAAGCACTTTTAACCCCGTAAAAACAATAAACGATTTACTTAGGGCCGAGCACCTTTTTGAGAAAGATTTATTGCAGATAAACGATAATGAGCTTGAAGTTATTGGGTAAAAAAAAGCCTTAAAACAATACTGTTTAAGGCTTTTTTTATGAATATTGTTTTTTGCTATGGTATCTGAAGCTTTGGAATATCGGGTATAGCAATCCATTTAGGGTTTATTTTATAAATATCTCCCCACCTACCTTTTATACTTAATTCGTTTTTATACATTTCATCGACAGACACTATTACGCCAGGCCTAAAAGACGACTCTTTTGTAGGCACTCCTCCTGTATATAAAATTACTGCACCCTCTTTTAACTCTTCGGTAGATGCAGCATGCCATTTAACAATTATGTCTTTTGTCCATACCGATGACCCGCCTGACCCCAATGAGATAAACTGGCTCTCTCCTTTAGTTGATTCATCACCTACTTTTAGAACTTTGCCGGGCCCATACACTTTACGGAAGAAACTATCATTGTTAAAAACAACCCAAACCCTGTCGCCAACTTTAATATTGATGCCTGTTGTTTTTGTGGCTGCAGTTGCAGAACCTTCGGTTGACTCGTCTCCCGTTGCTTTACTTTCAGCACTTGCTTCGCTTGTGGTACTTGCAGCTGCGGCAGTACCGGCTGCACCTTCTTCAACAAAATCGTCTGATGGCTCAATT
>CAYQPP010000026.1:0-6963 GCA_964419235.1 uncultured Bacteroidales bacterium | reverse complement strand
GGCCATTACCTCCATACACATATCATAACACTCTTTGCAAACTGGTGGCACCGACTGCAAAACTTTAATTGCTTGGTCGTTACGCCCCTGCTTTTGCATGGCTTTTGCTTTTGATATTACAAAATCGCATTGTGAGTTATAATACTCAACAATTTTTTCTTTACCGCGGTCAACCATAGCCTTAAACTGGCCTTTACTGGTATTGATATTTTTTAAACCTTGCAGGTAAGCCTTGGTTTCATTTTTACCAACGCCTTTTGTTGTGTATGATGTTTCGCTGTAAATTGCTCCACCGGCATCTTTAATAAAAAAGTTTATCTGCAGGCTTAATGCGTGCATTGGCGGGGCTGTGGGGGTTAGCTCTTTCGACAAAACATCAACCGATGCATCCATAATAAAAAATGGATTGTTGCCATCGCCTGCAAGCCCGTTTTTTGCGCAAATTTGTTTCATCTTGTTCAACAAATTCTTTTTTGCGGCAGCAGGTATCTCTTGGTCGGTTACTTGAGGTGTAATTGATATACGCGCCTCGTCGTCTGCTTTACCCGCATTGTTTTGGGCAAAAGTTACGCCCGAACTAATTAGGGTAATGCCTAATAATAATGTAAAAATTTTTTTCATATGCTTATTTTTTTTTAATAGTACTCAATATTTAGTTTAAAAATAATTTATTTAACTAAAGACTGAGTACTATATGTAAAGGTTGCTTATTTTTCGCCAATTATCAGCCAAGCCTCTCCCAAACCACGCATGTATAATTTACATTCAAGCATAAATGGTTCTTGGGCAAGGTATTTTCTTAAATTGCTAACAAATTTTTTGGTGTCCATAGCACGCTGTTTGCCTTTACGCTCATAAAACATTGGTGTACGAACCTGCTCAAAACGCATCATATTATCTGATGCGTCAGATAGGCTATATCTACCCTCAACAGTATTGTCAGCCATCCAGTCTTCGATATAAACATTTAACTCTTCGGTTTCGCCGTCAACATCGTACTCTTCGGTAAGGTCAACATCAGAGGTGTCCCAAACTTTAATCAAAACCTTAACCTCGCGCCCGTTTGTAAACATATCTTCAAAGTGTGTCATTAAACGTCCGTTAAACTCATCCATATAGCTTAATACGGCCTCTTCTAACAATAGCTCGGGAGCTGCTGCCGAACTTGGGTTTCCTGTACCTGCTGCACTTGCTACGTTTTTGCTTGTGTAGGCATCAAGTCCGTTAAGAGTAAAAGTAATATACTTTTTTGGTCCCATCTGCTTAATTTCAAAATCCAAATCCATAATAATGTCGGCTTTGGCAACACGTTTTAACATATCAATAGGCGACTCTTGAATTTCGCCTCCGCCTTTACTCATCATCATGCTTGACTCTGCTTCTTCGGCAGCTAAGTTTTTCAATTCTTGTTCTAAGTCTTTAAGTGGAAAACCGCGGTCGGCCATAATGCCACTCATTTTAGAAATTACCATACGCATTGCACCATCGTTTTGCAAAGCAGCTTTATAGTCGGGCAAAACAACTTTTGTGCCTTGGTTGTCAAACTCTAATTTATGACCATTGCTAATACACAGCCTGTCGCTGGGTACAACCATAATGGTAGGTTTTTTTGCATGTTGTGCAAAAACTGAGAGTGTGAAAACGCTAATAATAATTAATGTGAAAATTTTCTTCATAATATCTTTTTTTTGGGTTTTAAATAAATTTGTTTAGAATCCTGAGCTTAAACTTCTGGCAATACCTTCAGCTTCAAGGTCTTTTCTGAGTTCATCAAAAGCTATTGAAACAGTTACACCAACTTTGTAGGTTTTTTTGTTAACCTTAATCCTGTCGGCGCCCGATGGTGGTGCATCAGTACTTAAGTTTACATACTGGAGGTATTTGCCACCAGGGGCAAAAAAAGTTTCAAAAAAAGCTGCGTGTTTTGTTGCTGCCTCTTTATCGGTTACAATGGCGGGTGTTTTTGCCGCACGACCGTTACTTGCAGCCGGAAAGCCTCTAAAAATTGCACAAGCAACTGCAAGTTCTTTTGCATTGCGTGTTGCATCTTCGGGTTTTTTACCGTAACCCCAAACTTTTACCAGTTTTGTACCGTCAACACCTACGGCAACCGTTGCCACTTCGTAGTTGTATGAACTGTTGTACTCCATTTTTCGCACTTTGTTTCTGCTTTGTGCGTTACTAATTGTTGAGGCAATTACAATTGTTGCCAAAACCATAGTCAATAATCCTATTACTCTTTTCATATTATATTTGGTTTTAATTAATCCAATATTAAGCACTAAAATAGTATTTTCTTTTTTACTTTATGGGCACAAGCTGATAAAATATTTTAAAAAAAGCTAATACTTTTTGTAGTTTGTTAACCTGCATAATGCAGAGCCTGTTCCGTATTTACGGAAAATTAATTATTAAAATTATTTATGTTATTGAAAATAAATACGTTAAATCAAAATAAAATATTTACTTGCAAAATATTTCTTAAACCGTAACCTGCTAATAACCAGCCTGCGGCAGGCAAGTTAACAACTATCAATCAAATGACAAAGTTTCCCGAAATAAATTCGGGACATATAATGAATTAATCAGATTAATAACAATAGTTGTTTTTATTTTTTATGTTTGCGTTATATCTGTATTTTAAAACTCAATTCTTGCCCCAACATCAATACTCATGCCTTTTCGGTTGTTAAAAAAATCGGTATAATTTTTACCGTTGTATATTCCCAAATCCCACGGATTCCTTTGTTTACTATATGTGTAGCCAAAAAAGGTGTACATATTTAGCGATGCATAAACCTGTAAAAAGTGTAGTATGTTTACGGAGCCGTTTATGCCGTAGTTAAAAAAATCGGCACCAATAAAATCGTTGCTGTTCCATCCAAAGTCGGCATTCATTTGGGTGTTTGAACCTGTTTCGCTTCCGTAAGCTACAAAGGGGGCGAGTGAAAAATAGCGTGCAAAATAAAACCCTTTTGAAATTCCGGCATGCCACCTCAAAAATGTCAAGTCGTAATTTTTGCCTTGATTTAAAACATCGTAGGTTTTGTTTTCATATCCTATTGCGCCAAATATTTTTAGCTGTGTTATTCCAATATCGGCATTGCCGGGCATTAGCAGGGCTACGTTTTGTTCTAATTTTGCCCAACCGCCGGCAATTTCACCAAATGATACCCCTCCGGATATTCCTGTTCCAAGGTCGTTTTTTTGGTGCAATTGCATTCCTGCGTCAACCCTTTGTCCGGCAGTTTGGTAAAACGATGTAAAATCGGTTGAGTTGCCTGTTGCGACTTTTCTGTTGTCGAATGCTTTTTTTACCCTCACAACGGCTTTTCTTTTCGATACGGTTTCGCCTTTACTGTTTTGGTAAAATTCCATAACAAAATAGCGCTGGTCGGTTTTCAATCCCTCTTTTTTCCCAACTTTTGAGCTTATGGGCTTAATTTTGTAAACCGGTGCTTTTACCTGAAAGCTCTCTAACACTTTTTCGGTTTTATATATGCATGAGTTTAGCCCTGTGTTTATCATTTTTTGAAATAGTTGATTGCGTGTAAGCTGAACCGGCGGTGCCATTGGATGGTGTGCGTTATATTGGGTACCATCGGCACTACCCGAAACTTGGGTTATAAACTCTATGGGAAATTCAACTTCGTTAAATTTAGCTTTTTTTGCCTTTTTTGTCTCCTCATCGTCATCATCGTATATCCAAAGGTCGTTGTAAAAAACCGACATTACCGAATCGTTAAAATTCAGTTTATATAAATAGCCGCGCACGTTGCCTACCCATCCGTTTTTTGTACGCCTTACAGGCTCGTAGTTTTTATTCATTATTTCGGCAGCAGCTTTTTTCTTGATTTCGCGTTTGTTGTAAACCTGTCTCATGGTTTCGATACCGTAAAATTCCAAAACCATTATATAACTTCTGTTTATAAGCGATTCGCCTGCATCTTTTAATGCTGCCAGTCCTATTTTGCTTGCTGATGCTTTGCGTATTTCATCATCGGTGGCATTATACATTCCGCGATGGTGGATTATGGTCATATTAAATTTGCCCGATGATGTGTCGCGCAAAAACCATTTTGAGATTATTTGGTGTGCTACCTGTTTTTTTGACAGCTCTTGCTGAATGCTTTGCATATTTGGGGCAGCATATATATTGGCTGTTTCAATAGTATTATCGTCGAATTTGCCCGAGATTGTAACATTGCCCGATGCAGCTTTTAAATCATTGCCATATTTATTGTTTGTTTCTAAAACCAAAACTGTAAGTGCATTTCTGTTATATTCTGATGGTGTTTGAACAGAATTGGTTGTGGTGCTATTGGTATTTTGTCCAATAACCAATGATTGTATAAATATTATACCTATTGTTAAAAGGGTTGCTGTTTTCATAGTTTTTTTCTTTAAAATTATAACAAAAAAAATAATTGCAACTTGTTTTGGGTACAATTATTTTTTGTTATTGGTTCATGAAAGGTCAAACACTAATAAGCAACGTTCAATAAAGGCAAAACAAATAATCGTAAGGCTTTAATATTATAAATTTCTGCCAAAATAATTAAGTGTTGAATGTTAATATTTCACAAAAACTGGTCTCGCTTTAGCGTAAAACATATTATGTTTATGCATAATAATTAATGCCTGTATTTTGCAGGTTAAAACTCTATCCTTAAGCCAACATCAATTGACATGCCTTTTCTTTTATCGAAAACATCGGAATATTTTAGCTCTGCACCGTTGTTTGTCCACGATTCGTCATCTTTATTATAGGCATAACCAATTGGTGAGTACATGTTTAAAGTTCCAACAGCCTGCATACAATGTGTAATATTTATGGTTAGGTATGCACCATATGCCAAAAATTGTGTTCCAATAAATTGGTCATCTTCAAAAGAGTTGTCGTCAATCCAGTCGGTATTTGTACCCTGTTCAATTCCGTAGCCTACAAATGGGGCAATTGAAAAACTGTGTGCAAAATACCAGCCTTTTGATATGCCTACATGAAAGCGGGTAAAGTTCATGTCGTATTTTGTACCGCTGCCTAACAAGCTATACTCTTTGGTTTGAAATGCCCCTACACCATATATTTTTACTTGGTTTAAGCCTAAATCGAGTCCGCCAAAAATACCTGCCAGTATGCTTACGTTTACTTCGCCCTTTACATAAACCCCTCCCATTTTGCCTAATAGGGTAAACCCGCCGGAGGCACCTATGCCAAAATCGCTGCTTTGTGTTAAAAGCATGCCCTCCATTAGGCTGTGCCCTGCTGTTTGGTAAAAGGTGGTATATAGTTTTGAGCTGCCTGTTGCTACCTTGGTGTTATTAACAACTTTTTTGGCACGCACAACACCTTTTCGTTTTGCTACCGTTTCGCCTTTTCTGTTTTGCTCAAATTCTAATACAAAGTATCTGTGGTCGGCTTTTAGTCCCTCTTTTTTTCCAACTTTAGCTCTTAATGGGTGAGTTCCGTAAAGCGGTGTTTTAACTTTAAATTCTTCAACTTTTCGTTCAATGTTAAAAAGTACCGAGCTCATTCCTGTATGTATCATTTTTTGAAATAGTTCGTCGCGTGTCAGTTGTGTTGGCGGAGCAAGTATTTCGCCGACATTATACTGTGAACCGTCGGCTTTGCCATTTGCTTCCATAACAAATGACAATGGAAAAACCATTTCGTCGAATTTTGCTTTTTTAGCTGCTATGGTAGCTTCGTCATCGTCGTCGTAAATCCACAAGTCGTTATAAAAAATATTCATTATTGAATCGTTAAAACTCAACCTATAAAGGTATGCTTTAACATCGCCAACCCAACCGTTTTTTCTTCTGTTAACAGGCTCATATTCAGTTCCCAATTTTTCGGACAAAGCTTTTTTTGCAGCGTCGCGTTTATTATATTTTTGTTCCATGGTTTGAATATTATTGAACTCCATTACTAAAATATAGCTGTGGTTTATTAGTATTTCGCCGGCATCTTTAAGTTTTGCCAATCCTATTTTACTGCCCGATGCTTTTTTAACCTCATCATCGGTGGCATTGTACATTCCCCTGTCGTGAATAACCGACATGTCAAATTTACCCGATTCGTTGCGCGAGAACCATTTGGTTAAAATATCGTTTGGTATTTTTTTTTGCTGTAATACTTTACGGATAGCTTTATTATCGGCTTTTGCACTTACATAGCGCGTGCCAATCAAATTGTCGTCGTATTTGCTTGGAATAATAATTCCTGCCGATGCTTGCTTTAAATCACTTATGTATTTAGTATGATTATCTAAAACAATTACTGTAACTGCGTTACGGTCGTAACTGGTGCTAACTCCACCTGTTTTTGAGCCTTCGCTTTGAGTATTTTGAGCTGAGGCTGTAACCAAAGCCAAAGCATAAATAAAAATAATTGTAACTTTTTTCATAGAAATATATTTTTTCAGTGTTGCAATAAGGGCTTAAATGTACAAATATGTTTTTGCATTGTTGTTACATTAAATAGAGTTTTATACAATGAAAATTTAGCTATAACCTTACTGTTTTTGTCTGTTGTAGCTATTTGCTAACACAACGCATAAAAAAACATGACGTGGCTCAGTTTAAAGCAGATTAACATCAGTATAAATTATAGTTTAGTGCAATGTATTTTTTTTGGATTGTATTTGGTTATTGAGTTATATTTGCGGAGTCAAAAGGTTATAGTTCTTTGAAATGCTTGTTGTGGGGTCTCTTCTAAATACTGTATGGCTATAACCTCTCTTCTAAATGCTACAGTAATTTTTTTTTCATGGGTTAATTAATTTGGTTGAATAATATTGGACATTGCCCCACAGCAAGCTTTCTTTTTCTCTTCTTTTTAAATCCTAAACTTTCAAGTCTCAAATTTTAAATTATCAGATTATTTTTTTTATAAATAGTCAGTTATATGCTGGTTAATGACAACTTTATATTTTAATATGGTGTTTTTTGAACTATTGTACG
>CAYQPP010000025.1:4119-19786 GCA_964419235.1 uncultured Bacteroidales bacterium | reverse complement strand
GTTAATAAGCTGAAAGTTAGAAATAACCTCTATTTTTGCTAAAATTAACTAATGCTTTTTTATTTATGAAAATTTTAAAACTATTATCTGTCGTTGCCTTTGCCTGTTTTACAAATGCAAACATACTATATGGGCAAATTGCCACAAAAATAGGCTCCTTTAATAGAATTGAAGTCTTTGGCAAAATAAATGTCAGGTTACAAAAAAGCAACAACGACTCACTGTTTATTAATTCAGGAAGTTTTGATGTTGAGAAAGTTACATACATTATTGAAAATGGTGTGTTAAAAATAAAGTTATTGTCGGAATTCCCCCCCGAGATAAAAGTTGATGTAACCGTTGATTTTCAACAAATAAACTCATTGAAAGCCGGTGGCGGCACTAAAATTTATAACAGGGGGGTTATTGATTCTAAAAAATTTGTTATCGATGCCAAGTCAGGCTGCGAACTCGATTTGGCAGTTGATATTGATTCCGTAAAGGTTAAAGTAAATAAAGGTGCATTTGTGAGGCTAACGGGTAAAAACCGGTTTATGCAGCTTAAAACCTCAACAGGCGGCGATTTTAGATCGACAAACATGGAGAGTGAAATAGTAGTGGCGGTTTTAAACGGAGGGACAGCCGAGCTTAAATGCTCGGAACACCTTGATGCAACAGTACGCTACGGAGCAAGCCTAAAATTTGTTGAGCCCCCCAAACAGATAAAGCGAAAAGAGCGGCTTGGCGGCACTATCGGAAAACTTGAGGATTTTTAACACCAAACCATTGTTGTTAAAAATAAACAGACAGAACCGACCATGTCAAAGATAATTATTAGCAACACTCAGAATGATGGTTATAATTTCTACAATATCAAATAATTACTGTATTTTAAACACATGAAAATAGACACAGCCACCTTTATTATAAGCAACACCGACTATAAAAAATGCCCTGCACCCGATTTACCCGAATACGCATTTATTGGCAGGTCGAATGTTGGAAAATCGTCATTAATAAACATGCTAACAAACCACAGCAAGCTGGCCAAAGTATCAGGGCGTCCGGGTAAAACACAATTAATAAACCATTTTAAGATTAACGAAAACTGGTATTTGGTTGACCTTCCGGGATACGGGTATGCTAAAGTGTCAAAAAAAAACCGCAACAAATGGCAGCAATTTATACAACAATACATTATAAACCGCGAAAACTTATATTGCCTGTTTATTTTAATCGACTCAAGGCTCGAACCACAAAATATTGATATTGAATTTATTAACTGGGTAGGCAAAAAGGGAATCCCTTTTTCAATACTATTTACAAAAGCCGACAAACTTACAAAAAACCAATTGGCAAGCAACATGGCAACATATAAAAAAGAGCTACTAAAATATTGGGATGAGCTGCCAACCAATTTTATTACATCGGCAGTTCAAAAAACCGGACGTAATGAAATCCTTGATTTTATTGATGAAATAAATTCAGCAAATTAATACTTCAATATAGCCCTAACATATTAAATATCAGTCTGTAAAATCATTGTTTCTTAAAGAATCTGGACTATAAATTTCATTTTTTATATAAGCATAACACCTGTGCCAGACTTGTTTGTGTTAAGAAATTAGACTTTATGAATAAACTCTAACTAAAAGCCGATATTAACAGTATTGTGTTAAAACTGTTTATAAATAGAAAAAAAAACAGCTATTTAATCTCAATTATTTTATAATTTTGCTGCAACAACAAACAAAGAAAACTTAAAAATCAAAAAATCAATACTTTATGTCTTTAACGGCTCCAATTAAAATATTTACAGGTTCTGAAACAAAATACCTTGCTAATAAAATTGCTGAAAGCTATGGTGTTAATTTAGGAAAAACGAGTAAACAGCGTTTTAGCGACGGCGAATTTCAACCGGCTTATGAAGAGACAGTGCGCGGGTCGCATGTTTTTATTGTACAGAGCACTTTTCAGCCAACAGAAAACTTGTTTGAGCTTTTATTGATGATAGATGCCGCAAAAAGGGCATCGGCTTATAAAGTAGTTGCAGTAATACCATATTTTGGTTATGGGCGGCAAGACCGCAAAGACAAGCCGAGGGTGTCGATAGGAGCAAAATTGGTTGCCGATTTACTTGAAACAGCAGGCGTATCAAGAGTAATGACAATGGACTTGCATGCCGACCAGATACAAGGCTTTTTTAACGTTCCTGTTGACCACCTGTATGCATCATCAATTTTTATCCCATATATCAAGGATCTTAACCTTGAGAACCTCACAATTGCCGCACCCGATATGGGTGGGTCAAAAAGGGCAAATGCCTATTCATCCCATTTGCACACTCCGGTTGTCATTAGTCACAAAAGCCGATCAAAAGCAAACGAAATTGGCGACATGAAAGTAATTGGCGATGTAAAAAACCGGAATGTCATTATTGTTGACGACATGGTTGATACAGCAGGCACAATTACCAAAGCAGCCGAAATAATGATGGATAACGGAGCCTCAAGCGTAAGGGTAATGGCTACCCACCCTGTTTTATCGGGGCCTGCTTATGAAAGGATTGAGAACTCGGCTATTACCGAATTAATTGTTACCAATACAATTCCTTTAAAACAAAAAAGCGATAAAATTACAGTTCTGTCAGTAGCCGATATATTTGCAAACACCATAGAAAGTGTTTACAACCAGCGCTCTATTAGTTCAAATTTTATTTTCTAAAACAATTAATATTCAATTGATTTTTATATCTTTGCAGCCGCAAATTTTTATTGTTTAACGTGTGATGGAAGACTTGGTCTTAGGTAGCACATAAAATTTTTTATAATGAAAACCTTTGATATTAAGGGAACCGAGAGAAAAAGCGTAGGTAAAAAATCTACAAAAGAGCTGAGAAGGAATAGTTTGGTACCATGTGTTTTATATGGTGGCAAAAAAAATATCCATTTTGCTATTGAAGAAAAAGCTTTTCAATACTTAGTTTATACGCCAAATGTGTATGTAGTAAATGTTGAAATTGGTAAGAAAAAATGCCAAGCTTTAATGCAGGATATTCAGTTTCATGCAGTAACTGATGCAATAGAGCATGTTGACTTTTTAGAGATTACAGAAGGCAAAAAAGTAAATATTTCAATACCTGTAAAACTTAACGGTTTAGCCGCAGGTGTTCAAGAAGGTGGTAAACTAATGCTAAAATTGCGCAAGCTGCGTGTTCGCGGTTTAGTAAATGATTTCCCCGATACCTTAGATATTGATGTTACCGATTTAGTACTTGGCAAATCAATAAAAATAGCTGAGTTAAGCTTTGACAATTTAGAGCTATTAGATCCTAAAAACTCCGTTGTAACAACAGTTAGACTTACACGTAGTGCTGTATCTGAACTTGATGAAGATGCTGAAGGAGAAGAAGGTAAAGAAGGAGCTGAAGGCGAAGAAGGAGCTGAAGGTGAAACCAAAAAAGAAGCTACAAAAGAGTAGTCAGTTTATTTAAAAAAGCAATTGTAAAAAATACTTTGTTTGAATGAAGTATCTTATTGCAGGGTTAGGAAATATTGGACATGAATATTTTAACACCCGACATAATATTGGATTTCAAGTATTGGACGCTCTTACTGCAGCGTCCAATCTTGTTTTTGCCGATAACCGAAGAGCATTTAAAACAGAATTAAAGCATAGAGGCCGAACATTAATTCTGATTAAACCTACCACTTATATGAATTTAAGCGGAAAGGCAATAAACTATTGGCTACAAAAAGAAAAAATACCCATTGAAAACTTACTTGTTATTGCCGACGATTTGGCTTTACCCTTTGGTAAAATACGAATTAGAGCAAAAGGCAGCGATGCCGGCCATAACGGGTTAAAAAACATAAACGAAATCTTAGGTACTAATGCCTATTCGCGCCTGCGTTTTGGCATTGGCAACGATTTTTTAAAAGGCCAACAAATTGATTTCGTTTTAAGCGAATGGGATGATAATGAAAAAAAAGAACTTCCTGATAGAATAAAAAAATGTACCGAAGCAATCCTATCGTTCCCTATTATAGGTATTCAACGAACCATGAACCTTTATAACAACAAATAGGCTGCTAAATATTATAAACATTTAGTTTACAGCTAATCTTGAATATCTTTAAGTTTTCTCAACTTTGTAATACTAAAAAAGCATCGCACAAAAGTTGGTTTACAATTTTACCTAAAAATTAGGCACTATTATCTGCTATAGCAAGACTTGCTTTTAAAAAGCTAAACAATAGATAAGCTATGTATGTTGTATAGTGGCAAATAAATTTAGATACTAACAGTATGAACACTCAAAATATAAAGCTTTCAAAAAAAGAGATATTACACGATTACAAACTTGCCAATATTAGCCGCCAAGTAAGCATAATAGGACGCCGCGAGGTGTTAACAGGCAAAGCAAAATTTGGTATTTTTGGCGATGGCAAAGAGGTTGCCCAATTGGCTGCCGCCCGACAATTTAAAAATGGCGATTGGCGCTCGGGCTATTACCGCGACCAAACCTTTATGTTTGCCACAGGCATGTCTGACCCGTTAGAGTTTTTTGCCCAGCTTTATGGCGATACCGATATAAAAAACAACCCAAGCAATGCAGGCCGCTCATTCAACAACCACTGGGGAAATAGGTATATAGACCAAAGCGGCAACTGGAAAAACCAAACAGAAAGCAAAAACACAGCTGCCGACATATCGCCAACCGCCGGGCAAATGCCACGGTTAATAGGACTTGCATACGCCTCAAAATTATACCGCGAAAACCACGCACTTAAAAACCAAAAAAACTTTTCAGTAAACGGCAATGAGGTAGCTTTTGGTTTTATTGGAGATGCAAGCACATCGGAAGGCCATTTTTTTGAAACGGTAAATGCTGCAGGCGTTTTGCAAATACCCTTGGCAATATCGGTTTGGGATGATGGGTATGGCATTTCGGTAAGCAAAAAATACCAAACAACAAAAGAGAGCATATCGGAGCTGCTGGCAGGAATAGAGCCCACAAAAGACAAGCCCGGAATAAAAATTTTAAAGGCACGGGGGTGGAATTACCCCGAATTGCAAACAATTTATAAAAGCGGCATTAACGACTGCCGCGCAAACCACCAACCAATACTTTTTCATATTGACGAAATTACCCAGCCTCAAGGCCACTCAACATCGGGCTCGCACGAAAGGTATAAATCAAAAGAGAGGTTAGAATGGGAAAAGGAGTTTGATTGCATTACCCAAATGCGCAAATGGATAATTAATGAAAAAATTGCCGACAACAATGAGTTGGAAGCATTAGAAAAAGAGGCTGCCGAAATTGCAAAGAGTGCCCGCAAAACAGCTTGGAAAAACTTTACCCAACCAATTATTGACGAAAAACTCAAACTGTTAGAGATAATAGAGCAAAAAACATGCATCTGCAAAAGAGAGGGCACCGATAAGGTAACAAAATATGCTAATGAACTCAGGAACATCCCCTTCCCCATAAGGAAAGACAATTTTTCGACAGCAAAAAAGATACTGCGCCATGTTTGCCTCGACTGCTCAATCCGTGAAGGGCTTCAAAAAGACTTAACCTTATGGTTAAACCGAAACTACAAGATAAACCAAGAACGTTACAGCACTTTTTTGCATAACGATTATAAAAAATCGGCACTTAACGTAAAACCCGTGCCACCGCTTTTTTCCGAAAAATCGCAATTAATTAACGGCAGAGAGATTTTACGCGATAATTTTGACAAACTATTTGCAAAAGAGCCAAGGCTAATAACATTTGGCGAAGACACCGGAAAAATAGGCGGTGTTAACCAGAGCTTAGAAGGTATGCAGGCCAAATATGGCAAACTGCGGGTTACCGACACAGGAATTCGCGAAACAACAATTATAGGGCAAGGGATAGGGTTGGCCATGCGCGGTTTGCGCCCAATTGCCGAAATTCAGTATTTCGACTATCTGTTATACGGCCTGCAAACCGTTAGCGACGACCTTGCAACTTTGGCATGGCGCACAAAAGGCGGGCAGTTAGCACCACTTATAATACGCACCCGCGGACACCGCCTCGAAGGCATTTGGCACTCAGGCTCGCCTTTAAGCATGATAATAAACTCTATACGGGGCGTTTACGTTTGCACCCCGCGCAACATGACGCAAGCTGCCGGCATGTATAATACATTATTAGAGGGCGAAGACCCCGCCCTTGTGATTGAACCACTGAATGGTTATAGGCTGAAAGAGAAAAAGCCCGACAATATTGGCGAATACAAAATACCATTGGGCAAACCCGATATTTTACAAGCCGGAACAGATGTTACGCTAATAACATACGGCTCGTGCGTGCGCATTGCCCAAGACGCAATTTTACAACTTGCCGAATTTAACATCAATATTGAACTTATTGATGTACAAACCCTACTGCCTTTTGATATTGATGAGATAATAAAAGAATCGGTAAAAAAAACCGGAAGGGTTGTATTTTTCGACGAAGATGTGCCGGGCGGCGCTACGGCATATATGATGAAAAAAGTTTTAGAAGACCAAAAGGCATACTTTTACCTCGACTCGGCACCAAAAACAATAACAGCCAAAGACCACAGGCCTGCGTTTGCAACCGATGGCGACTATATCAGCAACCCGAATGCCGAAGATGTATTTGAAACAATTTATGACATTATGAACGAGGCAAACCCTAAAAAATTCCCTAAACTGTATTAACCATGATGATACTAATGCAAACCGGCTAAAGCATAATATTTTTATATGCTTATCCGCTCGTTTGCCTCAAGTTTTCAAACTTTAGGATGAAAGCCTCTAAAGCATTAGTACAAAGTAACACCATGTATTTAATGTGATTTTTTGTAAAACCCAGCCCTGTAAAGGCGTAAGAATTGATTGGGTAAATATGCAGATAAGCATTTATTTTTATTATCAATCATAACTATATAGGCAATTCCAAAAAATACAAAGTATTTTATTCTACTGGTTTACCAAAAACCTTTACAATTAAAACCAAAACGACAATACCGGCCGGAAAAGTTACCCAAGCCGGAATACCGATTGCTGCCGGCAAAACACCAATAAAAACCGACACGCCTCCAACGGTAAGCGCATAAGGCATTTGGGTACGAACATGCTCAATATGGGGGCACGAGCTTGCCAACGAGCTAAGTATTGTGGTATCGGAAATAGGCGAACAGTGATCGCCCAAAACAGAGCCTGCCAAAACGCTTGCCACCACATTATAAAATATATTCAACGATTGGTGGTACTCGTAATTAAACTCGGTAGTTATTAACCACGATGCGGGCAAAATCAATGGATAAAGAATAGCCATTGTACCCCACGACGAACCTGTGCTAAACGCCACCAAGGCTGCCAAAATAAAAGTAATAAAAGGCACAAATATTGGCGACAGGCTTGCCTCAACCATTATTTGCGAAATAAAATCAGCAGTATGCAAATGCTCGGTAACCAACGCCAACGACCATGCAAGCACCAAAATCACAATTGCCGTAAGCATAGTCCTAAAACCATTAATAATACTATCAACCGACTCCTGCAAGGTTAACAAACGCTGACTTATTGACAATACCACCGACACTATAGCAGCAATTAACGACGACCACAACAGTGATTTATACGAGTCGGAATTGCCTATTACAATCGACAGTTTATGAAAAAAGGATAAATTGTTGCCGCTCGTTAGCGATGCATCCCATCCGGTATAAACCAAGCCTGCAAAAGTTCCGAAAATTACAATAAAAACCGGTATGGCCGCATTGTACCAACGTGCTTTTATATTATCGGCAACCTTTAACTCATTAAGCTGGTTTGAGAAACCAACTTTCGACTCGTCAACAACCACGCCGTGCTTGCGCGTACTGCGCTCAACCTTAAGCATTGGCCCAAAATCTGCCTTTTGGTAAACCAGAATAAAGATAAAAACAAGCGTAAATACAGGGTAAAAAGAGTAGGCCAACGAATTCAGAAAAACATTATATGCCGACAATGACAGCCCCAATGTTGAAATTCCCGATTGTATGTAGCTCAACTCCGCCCCTATCCACGTGGTAACAAATGCAATAGCTGCAACAGGCGCAGCTGTGCTATCGACAATATATGCCAGTTTTTGCCTCGATATTTTCAAGCGGTCGGTAACAGGCCGCATGGTATTGCCTACAACAAGGGTGTTTGCATAATCGTCAAAAAAAATGGCGATGCCCAACAGCCAAGTTATCAATTGCCCCGACCGTGCAGTATTGGCAAAACGGGTAAGCTTGTTTACCACGCCCTGCATTCCTCCATTTTTGGTAATAACGTTTACCATTGCCCCAATAAGCATCGAAAATACTATTATTGAGATATGCCCCGAATCTAACAGCGACTCTAAAACATACGTATCAATTATTGACAACAGGCCTTGCAGCATGCCATCTAAAAAACTTCCGGTATGGTAAAAATATATTATTGATGTACCAATAAAAATACCCGTAAACAGTGCGGTAACAACCTCTTTAAACAAAAGAGCCATTAAAATGGCAACCAACGGCGAAATTATCGACAACCATAACGGTATTGGTTTTACAGGCAAAGGTGCTTGAAGCAGTTCCGATTGTATAAGTTCATCTTGGGTAAAAGTATGGTTTATAACAGCTTTGCCAAACTCAATGGCCACTATATAGTTGTTATCACCAATTTTAACAGAAACATTGTAATTTGTGTCTTTAACCGATGAAACAACCTGAATTTCGGTGGGGATGCCTTTTAAAATAATTAACGGGAGTTCAATTGATATTGCATTGCCATCCTGCGAAAAACCCTTACCTGCAAAAAGCGACGATATAATAATGGCAATAAGGAAATATCTAAATCTCATAATTATCTACTTTTCCTGAAAAGTTTTTTTACTCTTTCAAAAAATGAAAGCTCAGGCTCATCATCATCATAGTAGCCATCACCATAGCCGTAACCATAACCGTAACCATAACCGTAACCGTAACCATGCCCGTAACCATACTTTTTACCATAATAGCCGGGCACCTGCACATCGTTTATTAATATATTAAACTCTGATATATTTGGCTTTTTGTTTAAATCGTTAATTAAATCCAATACATCGGTATGTGAATAGTTTTGCCTAATTACAAACAGGTTTATATCAGAAAATTTTGAGAACAGCAATGCATCAGATACCAAAGCAATAGGCGGTGTGTCAACCACAATAAAATCAAAATTATTACGGGCATATTCTATTAATTTATCCAAGGCGTCAGTTTCAATAAGTTTTGCAGGGTTAGGCGGAATAGGCCCCGATGCAATTACTGAAAGGTCTTCAATATCAGTAGTTCTAATAACATCCTCAATTTTTTCTTTGCCTATTAAAAACGAACTTAACCCAATACTGTTGTCTAAATTAAAATGGCGGTGAAGGCGAGGCTTTCGCAAATCTAACCCAATTAGCAGCGTTTTTTTACCTGTCATGGCAATAATTGACGCAAGATTTAAGCTGCAAAAGGTTTTACCCTCGCCACTAATGGTTGAAGTTACGGTAATAACTTTAACATCTTTATTTAATATAAGATACTGCAAATTGGTTTTTATGGTCCGGAACGACTCCGATATTGCTGATTTCGGGCTATCCAAAACCACCAACTCTGTATCTTTTGTATTATGCCCTACAATGCCGAGAATAGGCGCATCGGTTTTTGCCTCAATATCTTTTTTTGATAAGATTTTATTGTTGAAATAATCGCGCAGTATTATTATTAAAAAAGGTATAAGCAACCCTATAACCAACGATATCATATAATTTAAGCGAGTTTTGGGGGCTATTAAATAAGCTTGGTCAACCCTTGCCTTGTCTAAAACCCGAGCATTCGACATGTTTGAAGCTTGGCTAATTCCGGTTTCGGCACGTTTTTCAAGCAGATAGGTGTAAATTTGGTCATTCAAATCGAACTTGCGCTTAATGTTTATTAAATGCCGCTCGTTATACGGGAGTTTCTCAATCTCTTTATTGATTTTTGCAATCCTTTCTTCAATATCATTTGATGTTAATTTGTTGGTGTTTATAAGGTTGTTTACATTCTCTTTAAGCATTTTTTTCAGCTCGTTGCTTTTAAGGTTAACAATATCCAATTTAGGACTCGTTTTAATCGACTGCATTGTTAAGGTAATCCTTTCGGTATTTAACGAGTTTAGTTGCATAATTAAACTAACCAACAGTTGGTCTTTTACTCCAACCGATGTTGGCACGATAATACCTTGGTTGTCTTGCTTCGAATTTAAATAATCAATAATATAATTGTAATACTTAGCCTCAATTGAAAGCTTCGCCTTTTCATTCTCAAGTTTTTCAAATTGGTCATATAAACCCCTGCCTTCCTGCGACAGATCTATAATCCTGTTCTCCGACCTAAACTCTTCAAGGTTCCCCTCAGCTATTGTAAGCGAATCAACAATTGCCTTTATCTGCTCATCGATAAAACGAATTGTATTTATTGCAATCTTGTTTTTGTCCTCTAACTCCGAGCGAATATACACCTCGGCAAGTTTGTTCAAATATTCAACCTCCTTTTTCACAACATAGCCCTGCACGGCAAGGGTAAGTATTGTACCATCCTCGTTTAATAAGTTAATATCTAACTTATTACGGTATGAGTTGGCAAGATTTACAGGGTTATTAATGTAAAAATAGTACCTGTCAATGTCAATATCATAAAACAGCTCGGGGTTGCGTATTGTAATATTAAAACTGAAGTATTCATTCTCAAACTGCTCGCCAAATTGCATCTTTCTGTTAATATCCAACTCCCCGTCAATACTCAGCTCATACTCGGTTGCCGACAATATTGTTATGTAAACAGGCATTAAATAATACTGATAATGCGACGTGTCGATATTTACCTTTAAACGCGGCGGCAAATACAGCTCAGGGTCTCTTATCCTACCTATGCCATAATACGAAATATCAAAATCGAGCTCATTAATTACCTTTTTGTTTAAATCAAACGATTTTAATATCCCAATTTGGTTTTTAAGATTTGAACCCTGCTTAAACATATCGAGCCCTTGAATCATCTCATCGGAATAATATGAGTTGCTGTTTGATTCTTTAATAAGCATTGATGAGCTAATCTGGTAAATACGGTCGGAGTACCTATTTACAAAATATGCAACCGATACCGAAATAAATACCGCAATTGCAAACCAGTACCAATTTGAGATAATCTTAAAAATATATTTTTTAATATCAATTGTCTCTTCCTTATAAATATCGTCAAATTCGGGCATTGCTAATAATTAACATAGTTTAAAAATAGAATTAGGGTGGTTAGCCCTGTAAAAAAAACCGTCAGTGTGGGTGAATTTACACTTACAACCTTTGCTCGCAAAGGCTTAACATAAATAACATCGTTTGGCTTTAACCAATAATATGAACTGTTGAAAAAATCAGACGATGTTAAATCAAAATTATATGTTTCTGATTTACCATTGATTTCCCTAATTAGAATAACATTTCGCGCATCGCCATAATTTCCTAAATCGCCTGCTCTTGCAATAACATCCAATATATTAATCTCGCGTTTATAAAAATTAAGCTTTCCGGGACGTTTCACTTCACCCAAAACAGTAATATTGTAGCTCAATAGCCTTATGTCAACAGTTGCCCCAACTAAATACTCGTCAACCTTGGCTTGCAAAGTATCTTTGGCCTGAGCCAAGGTCAACCCATCAAGTTTAACTTTACCAAGAACCGGCAATTCAACCTCGCCGCTATCATTAATAAAATATCCTTGCAAATACAATGCAACCTCATTAAAATTTATCGGTCTATTACCATTCTGCTTGTTAAACGACTCTAACTGATTAAAATCTAATCCATAAAAATGTATATACACATTATCGGCAGGCCTTAAAATCAAATCGCCACCTTCGGTAACATCAATATATTTTTTTAACGAATCTGTAACTTCATATCTGTCTTGGACGTATGCAAAGTTTTTGTATCTTGCACAGCTTGAGCTCAACAATAAAATAAGTAATAAATAAAAATATATTCTCTTTATCATATTTTTAGTTCTAAATTTCAAAATAAAACTGTAGATTTATAGCAATCCTTTAATTCAAAAACCTGAATTTTCGGCTAACTTACACATTTATTTAAAATAGTCATTTTTTTTAGTCAATATACAAGCTTAATTAATCAAAAATAACCCATTACCTATATAATATATGTAATATTTCAACTATTTTTACACTTACTTGAAAAATTAACAAAATAAATTACCATAATATGAAGAAGTATATATTCTTGTTTATAATTATTCTAACAACGCATTTTAGTTTTGGTCAGTCTGTAACTACTGTTGCTGCTTCAAGTATTACACAAAATACAGCCACTTTGAATGCTTCTACATCAGGACTAACTTCTGGAAAAAAATACAGAATTGAATTTTACTATGATACTAGCTCTGGAGGGGTTTCAAATTCGGCAATTAGTGATGAGTTTACTGCGTCATCTGGCAATACATCACACTCTTTTACTGCTGACATATCTGAATTATCCTCAGGTATAAAGTATTATTTTACAGCGTACTTATATGAATTTACTTCTCCACCACCATCTTGGACACATAAAGCTAGTGGTTCTGAATTAGATTTCACAACAACCTCTCTTACTTCCCCAACTGTAACAACAAATGCAGCATCTAATATTGCTCAAACTACAGCAACACTTAATGGCGAAGTTACAGCAGATGGCGGAGCAGCAATAACAGCAAGAGGCGTATGTTATAGCACAACAACTTCGCCGGACTTAACTGACAGTTATACAACCGGTGGCACAACAGTTGATTCATATTCCCATGGAGTAACGGGGTTAACAGCAGGTACTACTTATTACATAAGAGCTTATGCTACAAATAGTGAGGGAACTTCTTATGGTAGTGAAACCAATTTTAAAACTTTAAAGAATGCACCAACAGCCCAAGCATCAGCAGTAACATTCTCAAGCGTTGCTTCAACCACTATGACAGTTGACTGGACAAGAGCAGGAACAAACGGCGGAGACTACTGTCTTGTAGTTGCCGAAGCCGGTGGAGAAGTAAATTCGCCAAGCGATGGTACTGATTATACTGCAAGCTCCGCTTTTGGTTCAGGCACACCCTCTATTGGAGGAACCGGAACAAGCTATGTGATTTATAAAGGAACCGGAACCACAGTTGACGTTACAGGTTTAACTGCAGGAACATCTTATACTTTTAAAGTTTTTGAATTTAATAATACAGGCTCAAATACAAAATATTATATATCTGACGGAACAGACAATCCTGATAGTCAAACAACTCTTAATGGCGAACCAACTACACAAACCACAACAATAACTTTTTCAAATATACAAACCAACCAGCTAACCGCAACGGCATCGGGTGGTAACGGCAGCTACCGCATAATTCTTGCAAAACAAGGCTCGGCAGTTAATGGCGTACCGGTTGACGGCACCGAATATACAGGAAATAGCTCATTTGGCTCAGGAGCACAAATAGGAACAGGCAATTATATAGTTTTTGCAGGCAGCGGCTCAGCCGTAACCGTAACAAACCTTTTAGAGAATACCCACTATTATCTAAAAGTATTTGAATACAACAACACAGGCAGTAATACCAACTATAAAACCGATGGTTTTAGTATAAACAACCCTAACGATACAATTACGCCAAAATCAACACCTTCATCACAAGCTACAAATCTAACATTCTCAAATATTACAAATAATGGATTGAATATAAGTTGGACACGAGGCAATGGCGACAGCATAATGATTGTTGCCAAAGCAGGAAGCTCCCTTACCGAAACCCCAACCACGGGAACTGCATATGAGGCCGACGCAAATTTTGGCGATGGCAATACCATTGCAACCGATTGCTACGTAGTATATACAGGAACAGGGACCAATATTTCAATTACAGGGCTTGCCGCAAGCTCTGAATATACATTTAGGGCTTTTGAATTTAACAACGCCGAACCTTATACAAATTACCTTACATCAACAAATTCAGAAAATCCTGCTTCGCAATATACGGTAGGTTCACAACCCACAACACAAGCAAAAGACATTAGCTTCACAAATGTGCAGTCAAATCAAGTCTCACTTTCATGGACTGTCGGCAATGGCTCCAACAGGATAGTTTTAGCTCACATAAATGCATCTATTAATTCTAATCCCGTTGACGGATTCGCATATACAGCAAATTCTGTTTTTGGTTCAGGCGATGAAATAGGAACCGATAACTTTGTAGTTTATAATGGTTCCGGATCAGGCGTTATCGTAACAAACCTTTTGCCTGATACTGTATATTATTTTAAAGTTTTCGAGTACAATGGCACAGGTACTGCCACAAACTATTTTACCGATAATGGAACATCGGGCAACCCTTCAAGCCAAAGAACCGCCAAAGGCGAACCCAACACACAAGCATCAAACATAGTTTATTCGGCTATTAACACAACTTCATACACAATAAGTTGGACATCAACAGATGGCGATTCTGTACTCGTGGTCGGTAAAGCAGGAAGCACATTGTCAGAGACCCCAACAGATGGGACTTCTTACCATGCCAATTCGGTTTTTGGTAGCGGCGAAACAATTGCAAGCGGATGCAGTGTTGTTTACAATGGCAATGGAACATCGGTAAGCGTAACCGGACTTACGGCAAACTCAAACTACACGTTTAAGGTTTTTGCTTTTAATAAGGTGTCAGGCAGTGCTTATTACCAAGATGCCGATGCAACCAACAACCCATTATCAAGATATACCTTAGCAACAGAACCGTCAAATCAGGCCGGTTCAATAACCTTTTCAAACAAAAAAGATACACAGGTAGATTTAACATGGACAAGAAATGCAATACACGGTGATGGCGTTATTGTTTTGGCAAGCGAAGTTGATATTACATCGTACCCTGCTGACGGAACAGGCTACAACAGTAGTAATATTTATAAAAGCGGCGATGCCATTGGTTCTCATTACGTGGTTTTTAATAGTTCGGGCACAACTGCAACCATAACAGGACTAACACCAAACACTAAATACTATTTTAGGGCTTTTGAATACAACGGCTCAAATACCTCATGCAATTACCTAACCTCAACAGGCACATCAGATAGTACCACCACCTTAAAAGCCGAACCTGACATACAAGCAAACAGCATCTCTTTTACAAACATTAATACCACTACCTATACTGTTAATTGGGTAAGAGGCAACACAAATTACGATGGCGTAATAATTGTAGCCCGACAAGGCAGTGCGGTTACCGATGTACCGCAAGATGGCACTACCTATACTGCCAATGCTGCATTTGGAACCACCGGTTCCGATTTAGGAACAGGCTATGTTGTTTACAACGGAACCGGAACAACGGTAAATGTTACAAGCCTATCGGTTGGTACCGAATACCATTTTAGGGCATTTGAGTATAACAATTCAGGCTCCGACATTGACTATTTTACAGAAACAGCCACCGATAATCCAAATTCGCAATACACCCTTGACAACGAACCAACCACGCAAGTTACCTCATTTTCAACAGGTACTGTTGGCTCAAACAATATACCGCTTAGCTGGACAGTTGGAAACGGAACAGGGCGGATTGTTTTGGCAAAAGAGGGCTCGGCAGTAAGT
>CAYQPP010000025.1:2911-4019 GCA_964419235.1 uncultured Bacteroidales bacterium | reverse complement strand
ATTACTATTTTCAGATATTTGAATATAACAACAACGGCGCAATAAACTACCGCACCTCCGACGGCCCAACAGCCCATGCCAAAACAGGTGAAAAAAGCGCTCCAACGGTGCAAGCGTCATCAATATACTTTTCCAGCCTTAACTCCACATCGTTTACCATAAACTGGAAAAACGGAAATGGCGAAAAACGAATAGTTACAATGAAAGAGGCTACAACAGGTTCGCCAACACCAACCAATAACATTACTTATGCAGCAAGCACCGATTGGAGTAATAAAACAGGACCAGTATCCGATGGGTTTTACACTCTTTATAACGGAACCGACACTACCGTTTCAATAACCAATTTAACTGCAAACACAACATACAGGGTTCAAATATTTGAATACAACAACTCCAGCGGGGCCGAAAAATACAATACATCTACGGCAACCGACAACCCTGCAAATCAAACAACGTTAAAAGCCGCCCCCTCAACACAGGCGTCGGCTATCTCATTAACAAATAAAACATCAACATCATTTACTGTTAACTGGACAAACGGAAACGGAGACAACAGGATTGTAGTAGCAAGGCTGACAAACTCAAGCAACGTTACACCAACCGATTTAACCAATTATACAGCCAACACAACTTTTGGCTCGGGCGACCCTACCGGCTCAGGCAACTATGTGGTTTATAACGGTACAGGCTCTACCGTTGCGGTTTCAGGATTAACAACATCAACATCATATACCTTTGTTATTTACGATTACAATAATAGTAGCACAAATGCCATCTATAACACAAGCATAACCGATGACATAAATTCAAAAGACTCCACAACACTTGGCCCTGTAACATGGGATGGCAGCACCGATACCGATTGGAATACTGCCGACAACTGGACACCAAGCGGAGTGCCAACATCATCATATAGCGTAATTATTGCCGATGTAACCAACCAACCGGTAGTGGGGGCAAACAACTCAGTTGAGCATTTAACCGTAAATGCAGGGGCGTGGCTTACCATCAACGATGGATATACACTTAGCGTTGCTGGCGATGTTACATTAAAAAGCCCATCAGGGAATGGCCCTGCCGGTCAAATAGTTATTCCGGGCTCGGG
>CAYQPP010000025.1:0-2811 GCA_964419235.1 uncultured Bacteroidales bacterium | reverse complement strand
GTTAATTATGGGTGGAATATTGTAGGCAACCCCTACCCAAGTGCCGTTGATTGGACAAGTAGTGGAATTACAAAAACAAATGTTGATGTTACAGCTTATATCTACAACTCAGCAAACGGAAGCTACATTACATGTAACGCTTCAACCTGTACGCCGGGAACTGAAAACCCGATAATCGCTGCAGGACAAGGATTTTTTATTCATGCCACAGCAAATGGCTCCCTTGCTTTTAGCAACTCTGCACGAACAGCATCATCCCAAACATTCAGGAAAAACGGGATTATGAGTTTCCCAAAAATAAGACTACAAGCCGACAACGGAATATATACATCAGAGGCGTTAATAATGTTTGATAAAGAAGCAACAGAAGATTTTGATTCGGAATTTGATGCATACAAACTACTGTCAACCAATGATACAATTTCAGATATTTATACGCTATTGGACGAAGATACATATTTGTCAATCAACGCATTAAATACAGATGTGCTAACTAACCTACCAAATGAAGGCTTTATAATTCCGTTAGGATTAACAAAAGGATATTCGGGCTTAATTACCCTGTCGGCATATTCATTAGAGAATATTTCCGAATCGGTTTATATTTATCTGTATGATATTCAAGAAAACAAATACACCAACCTAAGAAGCAGCTCTTATGAATTGTTTATCGACTCGCAATCCGACAACCGTTTTCAATTAATATTATCGCCCACAGCCCTAAAAATTGATGAAACAAAAAATTTAAACAATAATATATTAATTTATACGTATAAAAAGACGACATTCGTAAAATCGGATATTTTCGAATCGAATACTGGAAATATCCATATTTATGATATTACAGGTAAATTAATAGCGTCAAAAACAACCATTAATTCAAGTGTTCAGGAGTTTTATATTAACGAACCCGGAACATATATTATTAAAGTAATTATAAATAATTATGTAGTTACTCAAAAAGTGGTTGTTAAATAGAGTAATTTTTAGCACATTTGCAAACTTAACATGGATTAACTCCATATGATTAAAAAAGTAACAAAAATATTAATTGCATTTGCCCTAATTGTTTTTACAACTGGTAGTGTTTTTGCCGATGGCAAAATTCCACCTCCGTCAAGTAAAAAGAATGGAAATTTCAAAAAAGGAACATTTTCAAAAAGCAATTCATGGAGCAACAACGGCAAAGCTTTAACACCACCTGACCCGAGTGGAGGAGGCACTGGAAATCCTGTGCCGATTTCAAACGGTTTAGCTTTTCTAATAATCGGAAGTGCCATTTATTTTGCAAAAAGGGTTAAAGACGAAAATGAATAATCCTATTCATGGACTTTAGTTTTAAAAACGTAAGTATATCAATAAAATTAAGATGGGAAATTGCTCGCTATGCAGTTTCCTTTTTTTATGCATGGTTGGTTTCTGCACTAATTAGCGATTTTCCACTTTTTAAAAAACTGCTTATTCAATCAATTCATTTAGATGATGCATTTAACTCTTTTATAATATCTGTTACAGAATTTTTATTAAATAGTTTTGGATTGCCAACTTATACCGAAAACAGTTTTATAAAAATAGTTGGCACCCCCGGGGTAACTTTTAGCTATGGATGCTTGGGTTTTAGGGAACTTGCATTTTTTACAATATTTATAGCATTTCAATTCGGAAAAGCTAAACATAAACTTTGGTATATTCCCTCGGGCATAGCCCTTCTTATTTTACTTAATATTATTAGAATACTAATAATTATTTTGGGGCAATACCGCAACCCCGAACAATTCCAAATAATCCACGATATTGTTTCGCCTGTGTTAATGTACCCTACAATACTTTTTTTGTGGATTTTTTGGCTTAAAACCTATGGTAAACAGGTGTATGATGAATAGAGTATTTTCTTCGTGGATTACACAAATAAAATAAATCGCAGCAGGCGCTACATTATCCAAAACAGCTCACTCAAAATCCTTTGCTTTATATTTTTTTACAAAAAAAATCACTACCTATTATCAATTCAAAAAAATTATCTTTAAATTTACATGAGTGCTTAAATATTACAACATGGGTATCGATATTAATTTATTCAATATTAATCATTATCTCGCAAAGGTTGAAAAGGGCAAATGCCTTATCTCCGAACCTTTTTCGCCGGACTCGTACTTTGGGCGTGCCCTTGTTTTAATTACTGAGCACAATGAGGAGGACGGTACTTTGGGGTACATTTTAAACAAACCTGTTGATATTGACATTAATGAACTTTTTCCTGATTTTCCCACATTTAAAGCACAATGTTTTGTAGGCGGCCCCGTAAACCCCGAAACCGTTCATTACCTACATAACAGGATTGATTTACTGCCTAACAGCACCCATGTTACTGGTAATGTTTATTGGGGCGGCGATTTTGATTTGCTTAAAAAACATATTGAAGAGGGCAATATAAAGACCAATGAAATACGATTTTATATTGGTTATAGTGGTTGGGCACCACAACAGCTTTATCAAGAAATTGAGGATAAATATTGGATTATATCGGAAATTCCCCCTAATATAATTATGGAAGCTGATGAAAACACTTGGAAAAAGATTTTAAACGAAATGGGCGATTCATATTCACTTTGGGCCAATGCCCCTGTTAACCCCGGCATGAATTAAAATTATTGGGTTACACATTTTAGTCGCATCTTAATTTACAAACAATCAACACTCAATATACAATTTTCAACATTAAACTGTATTTCTTAGTATTGTTTGTTGAATATTGCTTATTGAATATTACTTAATGACCGATTCTATTGCCTTGTGTCTTAATAGTGTATC
>CAYQPP010000024.1:16699-20231 GCA_964419235.1 uncultured Bacteroidales bacterium | reverse complement strand
TCTCACAATATGGTTTATTTACTGCTATTTGCTATAATATTAAGCTTTAACAAAAGAACGGCTACAAACAAAAACACAAAAACCATAAAAATGGCATCGGCAATATCATTAATAATTATTATGGCACTATCGGCATTTAACATTAAGCTGGCAAGCGACATGGTTAAAGGCGATAAAACATCGCGCGCCTTACGCTACGGCACAATAAAAAAGAACTATCCACTATTATTAAGGGCAGCCCGTTCGCTTGAGGGCAGCTATTACACGCTCGACCCATTTTCAACACCAATACCATATTATAAAGCATCGGGGTTACACTCTATCGGGAAAATAGAGGAGGCAAAAATTGAATTTGAAAAAGCATATAAACTGCACCCTTACCATGTTCAGGTATTAAACAACTTAGCCACAAGCTATGATTTGACGGGCAACAAACAAAAAGCCTTAGAGTACTATAAAAAAGCCCTGAAAATTTCGCCTCGCTATAACGATGCACTAATAAATATTTCAATTGTGTATTACAACTTGAACAACCTTGACAAATCACTCGAATGTATTTCAAAAGTCAACAATAGCAAAAATAAATCGCCAAAATATGAAAAAACATTTATAACCATATGCCGTAAAAGAGCTGTTCTAATAGCCAATAAAACCAATGAGGAGAAATTAAGAATTTGGTTCTACGACAAAAACAAAATTAAAGCCACATTTGTTAAGTTTAAAAAAGGAAATGAAAGCTTTGATAAAATTTTATTGAAAGAGATTGGAAAATAATTTAGATATTTAAATCAATTATTTTACTTTTATGAATTGTTTGAGTGCAAAATGGTTAAAATTTTAATAAAATAAATTTTATTTTAACAAAACCGACCATGTCGGAGATAATAATTGAGGCACGCATAGCCTATCCAGAATTTGATTCAGGAAGCATATCGGCAACTGTTTGCCAAATAACAAACTTATAAAATTATAAACGGATGAAAAAGATTGTTGTATTAATGATTGTTGTGGTTTTTGGAATTGCTTTAATGAGCTCATGTAAAACCGCAGATTGCCCTGCCTATTCAAATGCAGATAACATTGAAGTTGAGCAAGCAGCATAATTAAAGTACATTACTGTAACATACACCCTCACCTAATAATGAGGCATATTTATGAGGTATATAATAATACTAACCCTGTTTTTTATTATACCTTCATCATTAATATATGGGCAAGGCGATATTAATGATGAGCAAAAAGTACTTATCCGCAATGAAAAATCATACCATTTAACACTAAACAGCAACGGTTGGGGTGGTGGTTTTACCTATGGTAAAATGATTAATATTTACCGAAAAAGGTTATACTCGGTTGAACTGGTAATTATTAAAGATGCCAAAGAGCTTAAAATGAGCAATCCGTACCAACCCGAATTTCGACGATTTGTTTATGGTAAAAATAATGTTTTTTACAATTTTAGATTTGGTTATGGGCATTTAATAAAATTGTATGATAAAAAAGATAAGGGGGGAATAGAGGTTAGGTGTTTTTATGATGTGGGTCTATTATTAGGGTTATTAAAACCTGTATATTACGTTACAGGGCTATCTCCTTTAAAATTAGAAAAATTTGATCCAACTCCCCATTCAGCACAAATTATTTATGGTGGAGCATCGTATTTTAAAGGATTTGATGAATTGAAAGTTGTGCCTGGGGCATTTGTAAAATTTGGCAGCAGTTTTGAATTTAGCAAAAAAGACATGCTTATAAATGCCTTAGAAGGTGGGGTGATATTTGACATTTTCCCAAAAAAAATTGACATAATGGCTAACGATAAAAACCAATTTTATTACCTTGCAATATTTGTAAGTTATAGATTTGGTAAAATAATAAATCCGAGGGCAGTTGCAAAAAAAACAAATTAATTAATTTTTCCGATATTTTTTTTATGCTGCTAAATAGGTTTTATTAATAACTATTGCTAAGCTTAATACTTTTATATTTATTATAAATTTGTTTATATTGCTTGCCTAAATAATATAGAAAATTGAAATCATAACATTATGAAACATAAGTACTTATATTTGAACGTAGTTATTGTAATAGCAATCGGCATTTTGTTTTTTATGCCTTCAAACAATAACAAGGTTAGAAAATACACACCAAGGAGCGAACAATCGAACAATTCAATGTCGGCAAAAGGTGCATTTGAATATTTGCAAAGAATTAGGGCAAATCCTGAAACCGGCACTGTTGATATTAAAGATGTTTTAGCTGCACAAAAACAGTTAAAACGCCTAAGCTCAAAAAAAAGCGGCACATCGCAATGGATTTCACGCGGCCCCGATAATATTGGTGGACGTACCCGTGCGTTGTTGATTGACAAAGACAACTCAAACCTGATGTTTGCAGGTGGGATTTCCGGCGGATTATGGAAATCGACCACAGCTGGACAATACTGGGAAAAAATTGAATATGGGGGAGCAACCTCAGAAGATTTTGCCAATTTGGCAATCTCCTCAATATGCCAAGCTGCCAATGGCGATATATACTTTGGAACAGGCGAAGGATTTTATCATATGAGCGGTACAGGAACAGGTGGTTTTTTAGGAAGTGGCATTTGGAAATCAAGCGATAATGGTCAAACATTTAGCAAGTTAACCTCGACTTGGACAACCCCCGATGATAAATATACCTTTTCTGCCGTAAACAAAATGGCTGCCGACCCAACTAACCCCAATTTAATTTATGCAGCTACTCTTAAAGGACTAAAAGTAACAAATGACGGTGGTGCAACATGGGAAAAAGCCCCCATGCCAAATTCAATATATGATAACAGATTTGCCGGTGATGTAAAAACATCAACCGACGGCTCAGTAATTGCAAGCGTAGGCAACATTTGTTTCGTTAAAAAAGCAGGCACAACTGAATTTGTAAAGCGTTCAGGAATGGATGAATCCAACGGAGGCAACCTGATTGCAATATCAAATATCGGCAGATTGGAATTTGCCTACTCGCCTGAAGACCCTAACTATGTTTTTTGTGCCGCAGCAACCCAAGGTGGTTATTTGCGCAACTTATATAAATCAACTGATGGTGGCGACAACTGGGTAATAATAGGCAAAGGAGGATCAAGTCTTTTTCAACCTTTTGGACATCAAGGAATATATGATTTATGCATTGCTGTAAACCCAATAAATAAAGATCAAATTTTTATCGGAGGACTTGATTTATGGGTAGGTAATGCGGTAAATACAGGCAACTTATTTGCTTGGGATCAGATAACATTATGGAAATTATGGGTAACACATCCGAATTATGTACATGGCGACCAACACACCATAGTTTTTGACCTTAAAAACCCTAAAACCTTGTTTATTGGTAGTGATGGAGGAATAAGCCGCGGTTTTTTAAATGTAAATGATATCGATTTCCAGTTCCGCACAATGAATAAAAATTACAATGTAACCCAGTTTTACTCAGTAGCTGTTAATACACGTGGCAATTTGTTAGGAGGAACCCAAGATAACGGATCATTAATAATAACAGG
>CAYQPP010000024.1:0-16599 GCA_964419235.1 uncultured Bacteroidales bacterium | reverse complement strand
CATTTGTTACTCCTATTGCTTATTGGGAAACCGATAATGATGAATTTAGTGCCAACGATGAAATGGTTCTTTATGTTTCAAAAAGACATTACCCTGCCGATACAACAATTATATTACCAAGCCACAATGTAAATAAAGCACCTATAAAAGTAAAACTTGACAAAGAGTATAATAAAGATGATACTATATATTATCACGATCCGTATAGTGCTCTGTTTGCACTTGGCATGAAGCGTAATGTTTGGTTAACACGTAAAGCTGCCAATTGGAATGTTACTGGATTTGGCAATAGATCTTGGTGGCTTGCTATTAAAGAATATACACTCTCTAATGATGAAAAAATTACTCAAATGAAATTTAGTGCCAATGGGAACAATCTGTTCTTTTCAACAGACAAAAACGACATATACCGTTTATCAAACCTTAATAACGCAAGGACTTTTGATGAAGGCGATTATATATTTGGTCATAATATTATTACCGAATTAACAAAAATTGGAAATTCGGGTTATCAGGCTGTTACAGGCATTGCTGTTGACCCTAATGATGCAAACAATATAATAGTTACCTTAGGTAACTATGGTGAAAACAGTTATGTTTACTTATGCACAAAAGCATCCTATGCAATAGGAAGCAACACTTTAAGCAACTTTATTAATATTACAGGCGAACTACCGCATATGCCAACTTATTGTGCACTATTTGAAAAAGAGGAGAGTTCAAAAAGAGTATTGCTGGGAACCGATATGGGAGTATTTATGACAGAAAACCTGTTTGAGCAAGTTTCGAGCACTCAAAGTGTTGAATGGACTCCTATGCAAGAAGGTGCCGGACCTGTACCTGTTTTTCAAATTACACAACAAACATATGGCGGAAACAACAATGGTACAATTTATATAGGTACTCACGGAAATGGATTTTTTGAAAACAGAACTTATTTAAGTATTGATGATGAAAAACCAGAGGGTAATACCATTAATTCTGACGCATTAACATTAAGTATTTATCCTAATCCTGTAGAAAACAATGCAAAGGTTAGCGTTAATTTGCATAATAGCGGTAACGTAGTATTTGAAATTGTAAATTTATCAGGTCAGGTAATTCGCAAATTTAACAAAGGATACCTGCTTAAAGGAGAAAATACGGTACATTTAGCCCTTGGCGATTTGAAAGAAGGAGTTTATTTAATACAAATAAATAGCAACAATAATAATGGGGCAACAAGATTTATAAAAAAGTAATTATTTAAAATAGAATATAAAAGCCGGGCAATAGTCCGGCTTTTTTTTGGTTTTTGAAGTGCTAATTCATAAATTTGTAAGCCTTTTTAAAAACATGTTTTTTATTTGAAAAATTATTATAAAACCATTTATTTAAAAAATCACACATTATGTCAAAAATTAAAATTGGAATTAACGGATTTGGTCGTATCGGTCGTTTTGTTTTTCGTGTTGCTGCAGCAAGCGAAAATGTTGAGGTTGTAGGAATTAACGACCTTATTGACGTTGATTACATGGCCTACATGTTAAAATACGACTCAACCCACGGTAGGTTTAACGGAACTGTTGAAGTCAAAAACGGTTCATTAATTGTAAACGGAAAAACCGTACGTGTTACATCTGAAAGAAACCCTGCCGACCTTAAATGGGATGCTGTTGGCGCCGAATATGTAGTTGAGTCAACTGGCCTTTTTCTTACAAAAGAATCAGCAAAAGGGCACATAGATGCCGGAGCTAAAAAAGTTGTAATGTCAGCTCCTTCAAAAGACGATACCCCAATGTTTGTAATGGGAGTTAACAATGACGAGTATAAAAAAGATATGATATTTGTATCAAATGCATCGTGTACTACAAACTGTTTAGCTCCAGTAGCTAAAGTATTAAACGATAACTTTGGTATAGTTGATGGCTTAATGACAACTATTCATGCTACAACCGCCACCCAAAAAACCGTTGATGGACCATCAATGAAAGACTGGCGCGGAGGACGTGGAGCAGGCCAAAATATTATTCCTTCGTCAACCGGTGCTGCTAAAGCTGTTGGTAAAGTTATTCCTTCATTAAACGGCAAACTTACAGGAATGGCATTTCGTGTCCCTACTCCTGACGTATCTGTTGTTGATTTAACAGTAAACCTTGCCAAAGGTGCATCATATGAAACAATTTGTAAAGCAATGAAAGATGCTTCGGAAGGCGCCATGAAAGGTGTTTTAGGTTATACTGAAGATGCCGTTGTTTCTAATGACTTTACCGGTGAAACTTTAACATCGGTATTTGATGCAAAAGCAGGCATTGCTCTTACTGATAAATTTGTAAAAATCGTTTCATGGTATGACAATGAAATGGGATACTCTGCAAAAGTTGTTGAATTAATACAATATATGAATAGCATTGATAATGCTTAATAATCAGGGATTTCATTAAACACTATATAGTTAAAAAGAGGGGATACAAATTGTATCCCCTCTTTTTGTGTTATTAAGCATGAATGACACAAAAAACTCTATATAGCCTAATGCGTATAGGTTATAACTCAAGCACTATGATATACAATAAATCTTATTGTAAGGTAGAAATTTTTAATTTTTATATAAAATAAAAAAAATATTACATTTAAGCCATAATTATTGTATGATAAGCATTTTAACAACAACAATTACTTATTTTTTTATGGTTTTTTCAGGTAAGGACTATATACCTTTATGGATATAGCATTTATTTTGAACAGGAATATCTATATGTAAATAGTATGGGTTCATTAAATACCCCCTAAATATAAAATAAGTTAAAATAAAATTTTTTATTATGGCTTCGCATATCCTACTTAAGGCAACAAAAAAAATACTTGCAGTATCAATTGTCCTTCTATTGACATTAAATATTTTTGCTGAAGGAACCAAACAGTTTATGCCCAATTCAACCGACAGGCTTTGGTTAGAGATGAATGTTTTTGCCAACAAAGATTTTGGCAATTACAATGCTACCGATAAAGAACGTATTTATATTTACATGAATGCAGGTGAAATTCTACATTTTGGCATGAAATTATCTCCTGATTATGACAACAACTGGGTTATTACCGACGAGGACTATGTCTCATTTAGAATAAAAGACCCTGACGGCACTGTTGCCTTTACCGAACAGCGCATGGTTAAGTCAACCGAAACAGGTTATATAAATTCGCATACCGAAGCAGTGAATGGCCCTAATGGAATAATAATAAATGGCACCACTATAACCGGCGGTTATAGTGCTTTAACATTAACCGCTACTAAAACAGGCAACTATTGGATTGAGTTTCAAACATATGATGATTGGAATAACGACCCTAATAGCCCATTGCGCCGAAGGATGGCCCTTGAATTTTTTGATGCTACCGTTACTGATGCGTCAGGAAACCTGATTACAAACCCCGGTGAGCCAAATATTCCTGCCGGAAGATTGTGGTCAAAAGGTTGGGGTTTTACAAATACCAGCTTTAGCGAATACCCTGTAAAAGCAAAATTTTATGTATTTACTGCCGACGAATTTGTCAATAAGGTAGAGTATGAAATGAAGCCTTACTCTTTTAGCCTTGTGGCAAACTCATATGGAGTTCAGAATGACCAAACAATTAACTATATAAAACGTGCGCAAAGTCAGGATGGCGATTATACAAGCTCATCAGATATTTCGGAATACCGGATATTTTTAAACGACCCCGACCGCACAACATGGACAAATACAAAACTCCCCCCCCCTATTGCTAAAGTTTGGTTCGAAGGTGTAAAAATTTATGATTACGATTATGACCGAACACCACAACTATTAGATATAAATGTTGATACCGTAAGATTAGAAAAAAACTACACAGGCTGCCCTTATAGTAGTATCACAATGTTTAAAATAGAGAGCAATATTGATGGTTTTGCCGCCATTTTGCTTGACCTTGACGGAAACGGCTATTCTGCTAAAGATGGTAACGACAGAGCCCTTTACCTTGATATGAAAATAGGAATAAATTATGTGCTTTGGGATTGTGAAAACGATAACGGGAATGTTATTAACGATGGGGTTTTTACAGCCTCGGCCACCTTTCTTGGCAGAGGACCTGCCCATTTCCCAATGTACGATGCCGAAACATTGGCAGGGATAACAAGCCAATCTATACGCCCATTCAATAAACTTAACCCTACAATTTATTGGGATGATAACGAAATAGAAAATACATGGGGAGACCCTAACGGAGCAATGGCCGAAACACAAATAGACCAACTTGTAATTGATAACCATATACCAAGAATTTGGACATTTGACGAAAATGATCCGGAATCGCAGCAAAACGGAAATAAGGCTACCATGAACTCATGGTACAATGCAATTGACTTAGGATTGTCAAAAATTGATTTTACAGTTAAAACAAGTACATCAAAATGTATTAATGGCGATGCTCCATATGTTGGTAATATCTATATTAATAGTGCTGTAAATGCAGTATATACTTATAGCCAAACCGATTTTACCCAAAAATTTTTCGACCCAAACAATGATAACCTTAGCGAAATTAGAATTTTAACCCTCCCTCAGCATGGAACTTTAACTTATAGCGGGAGTTCAATTTCTGCAGGCACAACGGTTGCATCCGGCAATTTAGGCAATTTAAAATATACACCCTCAACCAACTGGTTCGGTAAAGATTATTTCAGGTGGGAAGCAATGAATACCGTAAACTATTCACTTAATCAGGATAGTATTTTTATGATTATAAATACCGCCCCTACAATAAGCAATATTGCCGATCAAAAAATATGCACAAACTCAAATTTATCGACTATTAATTTTACCGTTGGCGATGCCGAATCAAATCCCAGCGATTTGAATGTTATAGGATACTCGCACGATCCCAATGTTATTAAAACTTCCGACATAATAATCGGAGGCTCAGGTGCTAACCGTACCGTATCAATAAACCCTGAAGCAAACATATCAGGCTATGCTATTATTTACCTTAAAGTTGATGACGGATTAAGTGAAACAATCGGGGATTTTGCCTTATATATCGGCCCATCAATATCATACATAGGTGATACTACAATTTGTGATGGCGACCCACTTGAATTAACAGCTGTTGAATATGGCGCAGATTCATATAATTGGCAATTTAACGGTTCGTCGGTTGGTTCAACCCGAACGCTTACTATCAACCCTTTGCTTTCAAACCAAACAGGACTATACACCTTAACTGTTCAAAAAGAAGGCTGTACAGCCTCAAAAGATATTAATGTGTCAATTGCGCCAATTATTACCTTTACTGGCGATTCCGAGGTTTGTGTTGGCGAACCAATATCATTAAGTGCCGATGAAACCGTAGCCGATTACAGTTGGAAAAAAAGTGGTACCGGCGAAGTGTCAACAAGCAAAATTTTTGATATTACAAGTGCCGCCTTAACTGATGCAGGGACATACTCACTTGAAGTTACCAAAGAGGGGTGCAACAATACCTCTCCTGATTTTAACATATCGGTAATAAACAGCCCTTCAACAAATTTATCACTTACAGGCGATGAGGTTTCTGAAGGCTGGGATGCTACCATTGTTGTCGAATCATCAGAAAACGGCATCACATATAATGCATATATAAACTCAACCCAAGTAGCTACCGCCAATGGTACTGGTGCCGATTTAGATATTACCATCAATGCAGCCGACCTTAGCATAGGCAACAACACTATAGTTGTGAAAGCCGAAAATGCCAATTGCGAACTCGACCTTGATGCCCAAACCACCGTATTGGTCCGCAAACAAGGCGTAACAGTAAATCCAACGTCAGGGTTAACTACCGGCGAAGATGGCACTACGGCAACTTTTACAATAGTGTTAGATGCCGAGCCCGAAGCCACTACCGTAACAATAAACCTGTCGTCCGACGACACAAGCGAAGGAACAGTTTCGCCCGCAAGCGTAACATTTAACTCATCAAACTGGCAAACAGCACAAACCGTTACCGTTACAGGAGTTAATGACGATATTGACGATGGCAATGTTACCTATAACATAATTACATCAAATGCAGTAAGCTCCGATGTCAGTTACAGCGGAATGGTAGTTGATGATGTTGAGGTTACCAATAACGATGATGCCGACAATGCGGGAATAACAGTATCGGCATTAAGCAATAACACTAATGAAGATGGTACCGATGCAAGCTTTACCTTAGTTTTAAATAGTGAGCCTACCAACAACGTAACCATCGGTTTTAACACCTCCGACAATACTGAAGGAACAGTTGCACCCGCAAACATAACTTTTACTGCGGCAAATTGGGATACTCCTCAAACAGTAAACATTACTGCCGTAGATGATGATTTTGACGATGGCGATATAGATTACACCATTAATATAGGTAACGCCAGCAGCTCCGACCCCAATTATAACAATGTACCTATTGCAAATGTTGCAGTTACAAATATTGATGACGATGCGGCAGGAATAACCGTTTCTACAATATCGGGCAACACAACAGAAGCAGGAGGCAGTGCAACATTTACAATAGTGTTAACAAGCCAGCCTACAGCCAATGTAACAATAGGCTTAACAAGCGGCGACCTCGGCGAAGGAACTGTTTCTCCTTCAACAGCAACCCTAAACTCAACAAACTGGAATACAGGGGTTACAGTTACAGTTACCGGAGTTGATGATGATATTGATGACGGCGATATTGCTTATAGCATTCAAACAAGCGCAGCCTCAAGCAGCGATGGCAACTATAACAACATGGCTGTTGCCAATGTTTCAGTTACAAACATTGATAATGATACATCAGGAATTACAGTTTCAGCAATTAGTGGTCATACTACCGAAGGCGGTGGAACGGCAACCTTCACAATTGTTCTTAATACCCAACCCTCCGACAATGTAATTATTGATGTTGAATCAAACGATACCGGAGAGGGGACAACTTCAACTGCAAGCATAACTTTTACCTCCGGTAATTGGAACAGCGCACAAACAATAATCGTAACCGGTGTTAATGACTTCATTGATGACGGAAACCAACCATATACAATTGTTAATACGGTAAATAACAGCAACGACGGCAACTACTCCGTTTTAGACCCCGATGATGTTGCTGTTATTAATGATGACGACAGCGATAATGCCGGTATAACAGTATCGACCATAAACCATAATACCAATGAAGATGGCACACAAGCAACATTTACAATTGTGCTTACAAGCCAACCTTTGGCAAATGTTACCATACCATTAAGCTCAAACGATGAAACAGAAGGTACAATAGCAGTATCGAGTGTTACTTTTACCGCAGGTAACTGGAATACCGCACAAACCATTACCGTAACTGGTATTGATGATGATATTGAAGATGGAAACATCTCCTATTCAATTATTACCGGCACAACCACCAGTTCCGATGGAAATTATGCAGGCATTGACCCCGGCAACGTAAACATTACAAATATAGACGACGGCGACTCTGCAGGAATTACAGTATCGGCAATTACCCAAAACACAAACGAAGATGGTGGCACGGCAACATTTACAATTGTGCTTACCAGTGAGCCAACAGCAAGCGTAAGGGTAAATCTATCATCATCAGATACCGGAGAAGGAACAATTTCTGTTGCATATGCAGAATTTACGGCTGGCAATTGGAGTACCGCACAAACCATTACCGTAACTGGTATTAATGATGATATTGTTGACGGAAACCAACCATATACTATTCAAACAGCGCAAGCTGTTAGTACCGATGCATTATATTCAGCCATTAACCCCGGCGACGTTAGCGTTATTAACGAAGACCGAGGCGATGTGGCAGGAATTACAGTTACTGCAATTAGCGGCAATACAGCCGAAAACGGTACTACCGCCACCTCAACAATAGTTTTAACGAGCGAGCCTACCAATGATGTTACAATACAGCTTACCTCGTCAGACTTAAGCGAAGGAACAGTATCGCCATCAAGCGTAACATTCACAAGCTCAAATTGGGACAGCCCCGTAACCATAACTGCAACAGGCGTAAACGATGCTTTAGCTGACGGAGACCAAACATACTACATTGTAACGGCAGCAGCCACAAGTAGCGATGCAGTTTATTCAGGAATGAATGCCGATGACATTACCGTAATAAATATTGATGGCGATATAGCAAGCATCAACGTTTCAACAATTAGCGGGCATACCGGTGAAGACGGCACACAAGCAACATTTACCATAGTGCTTACCAGCCAGCCAACCGCATCGGTTACTATTGGGCTGAGCTCAAGCGATACAGGAGAGGGTACAATCTCTACCAGTTCGGTTGTTTTTACAACAGGCAATTGGGATACAGACCAAACCATTACCGTAACAGGTGTTGATGATGTTATTGATGATGATAACGTAACATATACAATTATTACAGCGGCAGCGACTTCAGTCGATACCAGTTATAATGGCTTTGATGCCGGCGATGTAACAGTAATAAACGATGACAACGGCGATGCGGCAGGAATCACAGTTTCGCCAACAAGCGGGCTAACAACTACCGAAACCAGCAATACAGCTACATTTACCGTAGTATTGACAAGCGAGCCGACTGCTAATGTTACCATAGCCTTACGTTCCGACAATACCGATGAAGGCACAATAGATAAATTGTCGTTAATTTTTACTTCGGGGAATTGGAACTCAGCACAAACAGTAACTATTACAGGTATTGACGATGCTATTGACGACGGCGATATTCCATATAACATTATTATTGAGAACCCTACCGGTTCCGATACAAAATATACGGCAATCAACCCCCACGATGTTTCGGTTACAAATACCGATAACGATAACAGAGATGTTACAATATCTCCAACATCGGGTTTAATTACTACCGAAGCCAGTGGCACTACCACTTTTACCGTCAGACTTAACAGTGAGCCTCTTGCAAACGTCAGCTTTAACCTATCGTCGAGCAATACCGGCGAAGGAACAATTGATAAAACAACATTAACATTTACACCCGGCAACTGGAACATATTGCAAACAGTTACCATAACCGGAATAGATGATGATATTGATGACGGAGATACAGGCTACACCATAACCACTTCGGCAACAAGCAGTACCGATGGTAATTATTCAGGCATCGACCCATCCGATATTTCGGTTACAAACACCGATAACGATACTTTCGGAATTACGGTAACGCCAACATCAGGTTTGGTTACTACCGAAGCAGGAGGCACTGCCACCTTTACCATTAGGCTAAATAGCGAACCTACAGCTCCGGTTACCATACCTATATCATCAAATAACACAGCCGAAGGTACGGTCTCAACATCAAGCGTTGTGTTTAACTCATCAAATTGGAATAATGCTGTTACCATTACCGTTACCGGAGTAAACGATGATATTGACGACGGCAACCAAGGCTATTCAATTGTAACATCGGCAGCAACAAGTACCGATGGCAATTACAACACTTTGGATGTATCTGATGTGTCGGTTACCAATACCGATAACGATAATGCAGGAATTACTGTATCGCCAACTTCCGGATTGGTTACAACCGAAGCTGGCGGAACTGCAACTTTTACGGTTGTGCTTACCAGTCAACCCACAGGCAGTGTCCAAATCCCTCTATCATCGAGCAATACCGGCGAAGGTTCGGTTACATCAAGCATAACATTTACCACAACGGACTGGAACTCTGCACAAACCGTTACCGTTACCGGAGTAAACGATGATGTGGATGATGACAATCAAGCATACACTATAATCTTAGCAAACCCCACAACATCCGACGGCAATTATTCGGCAATAAACCCCGATGATGTCTCTGTTACAAATACCGACAACAATACTGCAGCAATTAATGTGTCGTCAATAAGCAACCACACCGGTGAAGATGGCAGAACTGCCACATTTACAATTGTGCTTGGCAGCGAACCTACCAACGATGTTGTTTTATCACTATTATCAAGCGATACGGGCGAAGGCTCTATTGCCTTAAGCCAAGTAACATTTTCAGCCGCCAATTGGAACGTTGCACAAACAATAACAGTTACCGGTGTTGATGATGATATTGACGATGGAGATATCCCTTATACAATAAACAACAGTATTTCATCAACCGCAGACGGCAAATACGCTGCAATTAACCCCGATGATGTTGACGTTATTAATGACGATAATGGCGACGCTGCCGGTATAACAGTCAACCCAATAACTAATTTAACAACAACCGAGGCAGGCGGCACAGCATCGTTTACCGTTGTTCTGAATAGCGAACCGGTAAATTCTGTTACTATCGGATTATCATCGAACAATACCGATGAAGGAACAATTGCTGTTACCCAAGTTGCTTTTGACAATTCCGATTGGAATACTCCCAAAACAGTTGTTGTTACAGGAGTTGATGATGATATTGACGATGGGAATCAAACATACTATATTGTTGCTGCCAATGCTGTAAGTTCCGACACAAAATACAATGGCATTGAACCTGATAGCGTTGAAGTTACAAACAACGATGATGATAATGCAGGTATTACGGTATCAACAATAAGCGGGCATACCAACGAAGGTGGTGCAACTGCAACATTTACCGTTGTGTTGACCAGCCGTCCGTTAAACAATGTTACAATAAACCTAAATTCGAGTGCTACCGATGAAGGAATCATCAACACAGGCCAAATAATTTTTACCTCAGCTAATTGGAATTCTGCTCAAATAATTACAGTAACAGGCGTTAATGATGATATTGACGATGGTGAACAACATTATAACATAATTACCTCTAATACAATAAGTAACGATGCTAACTACGCTAACAGAAGTGTTGCTGATGTAGCTGTTATTAATGATGATGATGATGTTGTTGGCTTTAATATTTCTGCAATTAGCGGGAATACCACCGAAACTGGAAATACAGCCACATTTACAATTAACCTGAATAGCGAGCCAACTGCCGATGTTACCATAAATATAAGCTCAGATAATACCGACGAGGGAACAGTATTGCCAACTTCTGTTTCATTTACATCGACAAATTGGAGTAGTTTACAAACCATAACCGTAACCGGAATTGACGATTTTATTGATGACGGCGATATTATTTATAACATACAAATGTCGCAATCAACCACCGACACAAAATACGCCGCACTTGTTATTAACGATATTTCGGTTACCAATATTGATGACGACAATGCAAGTATTACGGTTAACCCTACAAGTGGGTTGACTACCACCGAGCACCTAAACGGTACTGCAACTTTCGATATTGCCATTACCAGCCAACCGCTTGCTGATGTTACAATTTCATTAACATCAAGCGATACAGGCGAAGGTACTCTATCCGATGCTTCGATTATTTTTACAACAACAAATTGGAATACCGCACAAACCATTACAATTACAGGCGTTGACGATGATATTGACGATGGTGATATTGCCTATACAATACAAACAGGCAACGCAAGCAGTACCGATGCAACTTATAATAATATGGCTGTTGCCGATGTGTCGGTAACCAATACCGATGATGATGCTGTTGGGTTTACCGTAACCGAGACAGGTGGCACCAGCGAGACATCTGAATTTGGAAATACCGACCAATTTATAGTTGTGCTTGATGCAGAACCTTTGTCAAATGTTGTATTAACAGTTACTGTTGCCGATGCAACCGAAGGATCGATTGACAAAACAGAACTAACATTTACGCCTGCACAATGGGATGCTTCGCAAACAGTTACTATTACAGGACTTGACGATGCAATGGCTGATGGCGATATTACTTATAACATTACAATTAGCGTTAAAGATGCCGATTCCGATAATCAGTACGACCCGTTACCCGACCAAACAGTATCGGTAACAAACACCGATAACGATTCGCCGGGCATAACAGTATATTCAATTGACGGCAATACCGAAGAGGATGCCACAACAGCATCATTTAAAATAGTATTAAATACCCAACCAACCGGTAATGTTACCATAGGGCTAAGCTCCGACGATGAAACTGAAGGTACAATAACCACAACACAAGTGGTTTTTACAAACTCAAACTGGGATACAGAACAGACAATTGTAGTAACCGGCGTTGATGATTATTTAGATGACGGCGATATACAATACAATATTGTTACCGCCCCTGCAACAGCACCAAGTCCAGAAGATACCGCTTATAACAACCTAAACGCCAGTGATGTTTCTGTTACCAATATTGACAATGACACATCTCGCGTTATAGTTTCAACCATAAGCGGAAATACCATTGAAGACGGTACAACAGCCACGTTTACAGTTGTTTTAAACTGTCAGCCTACCAATGACGTAACTATTAACCTATTATCCGACAATACCGATGAAGGAACTGTTGCGCCTGCAACATTAACTTTTACAGGAGGCAATTGGCAAACACCACAAACCGTTACCGTTACAGGCGTTGATGATTTTATTGACGATGACGACCAAACATTTACAATAGTTACTTCTGACGCAACAAGTGCCGATGCACTATATAACAATATGGTTATTGATGATGTTGAAGTTGTAAACGTTGATGATGATACTGCCGGATTTACCGTTTCTGCCATAAGCAACAATACAAGCGAACTTGGTGCCACGGCAACTTTTACGGTAAAACTAAACAGCAAGCCAACCCAAAACGTTAAAATGGGCTTAGAGTCTGATGATATTACCGAAGGCACCATCGGCTTGGAGGAATTAGTGTTTACACCCGACAATTGGAGTACAGAACAAACAGTTACAGTAACCGGTATCGACGATAATATTGACGATGGCGATGTTACATATACTATAGTTATAGACACGGCTGTTAGTTTAGACCCAAAATATGATGAACTGATTCCCGACAATGTATCGGTTATTAACGATGACGATGCAACTCCGGTAGCAAACGATGACAGCGGTGTTACCGATGAGGATGTGAGCTTAAACTTAGACGTGTTAAATAACGACTCGGGACTTGACAAAGGTGGTTTGATTATTATCACTACCGACCCCACAAATGGTACTGTTATTGTAAACGGCGATAACACAATAACATATATCCCCAACCATGATTATTACGGAAACGATAACTTTGATTACAGGGTTTGCGACCAAGTAGGCTCATGCGCAACGGCATCGGTTACCCTTACAATAAATCCGGTAAACGATTACCTGCCTCTGTTAACCGATGATTCAAGGGGAACAAGCAAAAACCAAGCGGTGGTTGTTGATGTCCTTATTAATGATGCAGGACTTAATGACGGTGGTATAGTTGTATCTGTTTTTTCCGACCCAAGTCATGGAACAGCCGTTTTAGATGGCGACAGTATAAAATATACCCCTGCAACCGATTATCTTGGCTTTGATACTTTTGAATATCAAGTTTGCGACCGCGACAATGATTGTGCAACTGCAACAGTTACAATTAATGTAAAAGAGCATAACTACAACCCTGTTGCATTAAATGATACTACAACAACAATACAAAACCAAAGCGTTACAGTAAATGTACTGCAAAACGATTTAGATTTGAATGACGGTGTTAAAGAGGTTTCGGTTTATGTCAATCCGACACAAGGCTCATTTGTTGTGCAATCAGACAATAAAATAACCTATATCCCAAATACCGATTTTATTGGCAACGACAGCTTAACATACATGGTTACCGATAACGATGGCGATTATGATATGGCAAAAATATATATTGCCGTTAACAGTATTGTTAACAGTATTCCTGATGCAAATAACGATTCGCTGGCAACAGCATATAATACCCCTGTTGATATTGATGTTTTGGTTAATGATAACGGTCTTGAAGATGGATCGATACAAGTATCAACAGTAACCACGCCAACAAACGGTACTATTAGCGTAAACCCCGACAATACAATAAAATATACACCAAATACCGATTACCTCGGATACGATACTTTTAAATACCGTGTAGCCGATGTTGATAATGATTGCGATACAGCATTGGTTACTGTACACGTAAGACGACCAAACTCGTTGCCCATAGCTGTTAACGACACTACATCAACCTTTATGGAAACCGAAGTTACAGTAAATGTATTAAACAACGATTTGGGACTTGAAGACGGCGTAGCACATGTTATTATTTACACAAGTCCGGAAAATGGAACAGTAACAGTCAACAACGATTTTACAATTAGCTATACTCCTGTAGCTTGGTATCTCGGTACCGATAGCCTAAAATATAAGGTTGTTGATGTTGACGGCGATTATTCCATTGCCACGGTAGCATTTACAATAACCACTAAACCTAATTACATTCCGGTTGCCGTTGATGATAATCGTGCAACTATAGTAAATCAACCTGTTACTGTCGATGTGCTGTTTAACGATACAGGACTCGAAGACGGAGGCATTGTTGTAACATCAATTACAAATCCGGCAAACGGTACTATTGTTGTAAATACAAGTAATAATACAATAACATTTACGCCCGATACCGATTACCTCGGGTTTGATACTTTTGAGTACCGTGTGGCTGATGCCGATGGCGACTGCGATACAGCAACAGTAACAATTAACGTAAAACTTACAAATGCCCTGCCTGTTGCCGTTAACGATACCGTTTCAACATTAATTAATAAACCTGTTACGGTAAATGTATTGAGCAACGACAGCGGTTTGGAAGACGGAATAAAAAGCGTAACAATACATACAAACCCTGCAAACGGAACTGCAACGGTAAATGCCAATAAAACCGTTACTTACACACCTGCAAACTGGTATCTTGGAACAGACAGCCTGCAATATGTTGTAGAGGATAATGATGGCGATTACTCACTTGCAACAGTAGTAATAAGTATTACCGACGAGCCTAACCACATTCCTGTAGCAGTTGACGATAAAAGGGCTACGGCAATAAACACACCTGTTATTGTTGATGTTTTAATTAATGATAGTGAGCTTGAAGATGGTGGAATTATTGTAACAACCGTAACCTCCCCAACAAACGGCATAGCCATTGTAAATTCCGACAACACAATAACTTTTACGCCAAACAACGATTATCTTGGATACGATAATTTTGAGTATTGTGTAGCCGATACCAACGGCGATAGCGATACAGCCACAGTTATTATTAACGTAAAACTTACAAACGCATTGCCGCTTGCCGTAAACGATACTGCCTCAACATTTATGGATACTGAGGTTACAGTAAATGTATTAAACAACGATACAGGTTTAGAAGATGGTGTTCAAGGGGTAACAATTTATGAAAATCCGACAAACGGAATAATTATAGTAAATGCCGATAACACAATTACATATACACCTGCCACTTGGTATCTCGGAACCGATAGCCTAAAATACATGGTTACCGATAACGATAACGATTATTCTATCGCAACAGTTATATTTACGATAAGCACCAAACCTAATTATATTCCTGTTGCCGTTGACGACAATCGTGCAACTGTAGTAAACCAACCTGTAACTGTCGATGTGCTGTTTAACGACACAGGGCTCGAAGATGGCGGAATTGTTGTAACATCGGTTACCAATCCGGCAAACGGTACTATTGTTGTAAATGCAAATAATACTATAACATTTACGCCCAATACCGATTACCTCGGGTTTGATACTTTTGAGTACCGTGTGGCTGATGCCGATGGCGACTGCGATACAGCAACTGTTACGGTAAACGTAAAACTTACCAACGCCCTGCCCGTTGCCGTTAACGACACAGTCTCAACCTTTATGAGTACCGCCGTTACGGTATTTGTTTTAAGTAACGACACAGGGCTTGAAGACGGTTTGAAAAGCGTAACGATACATACTAACCCCATAAACGGAAATGTAGTTGTTAATAGCGATAATACCATCACCTACACTCCGGCTAATTGGTATCTCGGAATTGACAGCCTGCAATATGTTATTGAAGATAATGATGGCGATTACTCGCTTGCTACAGTAATAATAAACATCTCTAACGAACCTAACCATATTCCGGTGGCTATTGCCGATTCAAGAGGAACAAGCATTAACGAACCTGTAAAAATAGATGTGCTTTTTAATGATACAGGACTTGAAGATGGTGGTTTGGTTGTTACAACAACAACATTGCCTATAAATGGAAATACTGTTGTAAATGCCGACAATTCAATAACTTATACCCCTAATACCGATTATCTCGGATTCGACACTTTTGTATATCAAGTATGTGATATTGATGGTGAATGTGCATCTGCCACAGTAACCGTAAATGTAAAAGAAACAAATGCCGTTCCCGTTGCAAATAACGATACTGCAAATACCTACGTAAATACCGAGGTTATAATCAATGTGCTTAATAACGATACAGGGCTTGAAGATGGAATAGGAAGTGTTATCATAACATCTATCAAATCGAAAGCCGGAATAATTACCGTTAACGACGATAATACAATTTCATACACCCCGCCTGCATGGTATGTTGGGACAAATGAATTTGAATATATGGTAAAAGATGTTGACGGAGATTATGACGTGGCAACCGTGGTTGTAAATACTACCGACGAGCCTAACCACGTACCCGTAGCAGTTGACGACAGACGCGCAACCATAGTAAACCAACCTGTTATTGTTGATG
>CAYQPP010000023.1:0-20765 GCA_964419235.1 uncultured Bacteroidales bacterium | reverse complement strand
TAAGCAAAGAACTAATGTTTCTCAATAAATAAGTCCCGAATTTTTCGGGTTAATTGTTTTGCTGAATTTAAAAAACCATTATCCTGCTTTTGCCAACAACATAAACCGAATTATTATAATAAAAGCTGTAAGTTGCCCCTTTTGCAAACCTAATATCAATTTCTGTTTCGGCTTTCAGCAACATATCATAAACAAATAATACTCCGTTTTTTTGGTAACTGATTTTATTAACCCCAACCCTAATATTTTTTGCATCGTTAAAATGAATAGTTGACAAGTATGACCCGAACAAATCAAGCACCACAACCTTTTGGGGTAGCACCAAGTACAATTTTTGGTTTTGCTCTTTAATATATTTAATACTGTCGGCTTTTACCCAATTGCTCAAATTTTGCGACTCTTGTATTTTTTTTAGCTGCTTATTAAAAAGCATGGCGCTTTGGTTTTCTGCCGAATACATCCAAAATCCGCCCTCGGTTGAAGCTCCGGCATTTTCTGCCTCAACACCTGTTATGTCATATATATCAATAGGTTCGGCAATTGGTGCTAATTGTTGGTTTAAAAATGTTATTGTATTGCTCTCGCGGCAAAAAAGCACAATTCGTAAAGGGTTGGTAACATCAACGCTTGTTATAACGCCATTTATTTGGTTTGAATAGCGATGCAAAAGTTTGCCTGTTAAGCTATATTTTATCAGCTCGGTTTGGTTAACCGCATAAATATTACCGAAATTATCAACTTCAATAAAATTTGAGACGCAGTTAAACTCAACCTTGGGTTGGGCAACAATACTATTATTGATGCCATAATAAAAAATGGCAAACAACAACACTATGCGAAATTGGTATTTCATATGTTTAATATTTTATTTTTACAGAAATGGGCAAATTCAACCTTGTTAAATTGATTCTGTTTTAATAATATCATCAATATATGCCCTGTTATTCGAAAGCCTCGGTATTTTATGCTGGCCGCCGAGCTTGCCTTTGTTTTCGAGCCATTTATGAAAAGTGCCTTTTTTTACACTTGTTATTTTCGGAATATCGAGCGTATAGTTGTTAAACCGCTTTGCTTCATAATCGGAATTTACCGATTTTAAAGCTTCATCGAGCATATATATAAAATATTCCATGTTTTGGGGCTCTTTTTCAAATTCGATAAGCCATTGGTGCGCACCCTGCTTATCAACATCCATGTATATTGGTGCTGCCGTGTATTCGCTGACTACCGCACCGCTTTTATAGCATGCCGTTGCCAACGCTTTTTCGGCATTATCGACAATAAGCTCCTCGCCAAAAGCATTTATAAAATGGCGTGTTCGCCCTGTAATTACAAATTTATGCGGGTATGTTTGTGTAAATTTTATGGTGTCGCCAATAATATAGCGCCATAAACCGCCATTTGTTGAAATAACCAAAGCATAATTTACGCCTGTTTTTACCTCCTCTATCGATAAAATATTTGCATCGGGTTTGCCAAATTCGCTCATGGGTATAAACTCATAAAAAACCCCGTAATCTAACATTAAAAGCATGGCTGCATCATTTTTATCGTCTTGAATGCCAAAAAACCCCTCCGATGCATTATAAGTTTCCAAATAGTGCATATCTGGATTTGAGATTATGGTGTTAAATTGCGATAAATAGGGAGCAAAACTAACCCCGCCATGAGCAAACAGCTCCAAATTTGGCCACACTTCCAAAATACTGTTTTTGCCTGTTATCTGCAATATCCGCCGCAACAATACGAGTGTCCACGACGGAACACCTGATATGCTTGTAACATTTTCATTTATAGTAGCATTAGCCATCTGCTCTAATTTCTCTTCCCAATTATCTAACAGCGCAATACTCGATTTTGGGATACGCAAAAACTCGCCATAAAACGGCATGTTTTCGATTAAAATAGCCGATAAATCGCCAAAATAGCTTTCGTTGCTAAAACTGTTTATTTGGTGGCTTCCCCCGATTATAAGCCCTTTGCCTTTTAGTAGCCTGTTTTCGGGGTACATATGCTCATAAAAATACATTACATCTTTACCGCCTCTATAGTGGCAATCGTCTAAAGCCTCTTGCGATACGGGAATAAATTTACTTTTGTCGTTTGTGGTGCCGCTCGATTTTGCAAACCATTTTATCTCATTTGGCCATAGTAGGTTCTGCTCGCATTGTCTTAATCGGTCAACATAAAGTTTCAAATCTTCGTATTCCTGCAAAGGAACAGCGTTTTTAAATTCATCGTAAGTTTTAATATCCTTATAATTATATTTTTCTCCCCATTCGGTATGCTGGGCAGTACGCAGTAAATAGGTAAGTTGGTCGTTTTGAACATTGCTCGGATATTTACGAAACAGGTCAATCTCGTTCATTCGCTTAATAGTAAGCCAGCTAACAATTCCTTTAAATATTGGCATGCCTCTTTTTTTCAGGTTTTTGTTTTATAAATCAATGTGGGTTTTTAGCAGCATATTAAGCATACTTTCCGCACATCGGTATAAAGATATAATTTTTATTATCATTTTTTGTTTGTTTTTATTTCACTATTTTTATCACACTTTAAATAAATAAAATATATGGGAGCAAATGCTTTTGATTTAATAATAATTGTACTGTTGGCATGGAGTGCTTATAAAGGATTCAGCAAAGGGTTGATTTCATCGGCTGCGTCGTTAATAGCTTTGTTGCTTGGCGTTTGGGGTGCTATAAAATTTTCGAGTATTACGGCAGGGTATTTAACAGGCGTAATAAATGTTGACCAAAAGGTTTTGGGTATTATAGCTTTTGCCGTAACGTTTATTTTAATTGTAATTGCTGTGCATTTTATTGCCAAAGCTATTGAAGGATTGGCTGAGGCGGTGGCCTTGGGTATTATAAACAAAGTGTTTGGTGCCGCATTTGGTGTTTTAAAAATAGGTTTTATTATTAGCGTGGTATTGGTGGTATTGAATGCCGCAAATAAAAATTTTGGTTTTTTATCGCCCGATTTCCAACAAAAAAGCATGTTTTATAAGCCCTTGTCAAGCTTTGCCCCATCAATTTTTAAATATCTCGATTTCGACGAAATAAAAGAGGATGTTCAGGAGAAGACAGAAAGCATTAATATTTAGGTGCAAGTCGAGAATAAATTGATGCCCGAATACTCATTTTTTCCGATTTTGCTTACTGGTCTGATTTTATTACCACCGCTTAAAATTTTGCAAACGCTTTGAGGCTTTTGGGTTGGAGAACAGCTACCTTCGAGCATACTTGCACCTCGAAGCGTTGCGGTAGTTAGCAGAGATTTCTTTACCACAAGGTTGGCGTATCGTTATTTGTCTTTCAATTTTTGAATTTCTTCCTTTGTTAATCCTGTTGATTTTATAATTATTTCTATATCAACTCCATTTCTTAAAAGATTTTTAGCAATTTTAATTACTTTTTTCTTTTCTCCTTCTTTTCTACCTTCTTCTCTAATTTTATCTTCTGCATCAATTTTCATTGTCCATACCATACTTGCTCCATAGTGTAAATCTTCAAGATGTTTTTGATATATTTTTTGCTCCTCTTCCGATAAATTATCTAATCGCCAAAGTTTTTTTGCTTTATCTATTCCTTTTGCTGTAAAATTATCTTTTATTTCATTGTTTTTTAGATAATAAATCCATTCGTCAAGTGTGTCTTTTGCTACATCGTCAAATTGATTTACTTTAATCACATAATATTCAGGGAATACTTCGGCAGGTTCTGTTTTTCCCAATAATTCATTTTGTTTGGCTGACAACATTAATTTATCATTTTTATGCAATCCTTTAAAATCAGTCTTACCGTGATAAATATAGTCTTCGCCTTGTCCTAAATCAAAATAAACTATGTTTATTGAATAGATTTTTTTTATATTTCGATAAGGTTCGCCAACCGATATATATTCGGTTAAAGTTTTTGAGGTACTATAAGCCATTCTATGGAAATAGTCGTATTCTTGTTGATTTTGAATTTCGATAATTACTAATTCGCCTTTTGAATTTTTTACAAGAATATCAACACGATTAAATTTATCTGCATCGGTCAATTGATTGCTTTCGCTTTCAAGAATACTTTCAATTGTAATATCCTCTTTCAAGAGTTCAGACAAGAAACCTTCCAAAACAGAAAAATCAGCCTTGTTTCTTAACAATCTTTTTATTGCCCAATCAAATCGTATTAAATTTCTATTTCCCACTTACTTAAACATTTATAATTCCTTACAAATTTAAGCAATTTTTCAGGGATAATAAACTATTTTTCATTTTTTGCTGATATTCAAGTCTATTTTGATTAAAATTGTGCTTATGGTTAATTATCAATGTTTTAGGCAAATTAAAACATTGTTGCTTTTTTCATATTCTATTACTCTCAGTAATACACGTTAACACGGTATAATCCTAATACTACCTATTAGTTGCATGAAATTATTTACAAACAACAAATCCCACCAATATTCCACCGCTTAAAGTTTTGCAAACACTTTTGGGTTGGAGAACAGCTACCTTCGAGCGTGCTTGCACATCGGCGTTGCGGTAGTTGGTTATGCAAGCTCAAAATTAATCTTTCCAAATACGTATTATACGCATTAGTTATATCCCCCTGATGAAATTATAGGGGGATAAATTTGCTGGGGCAATTAGTACCCTCACTCCTCCTCCTCTTTGCCAAAGTCCTGATACTTATCGTTCAGCTCTTCAATGCGGGCGTCAAAAGAATCCATTACAACTTCCATTGCCTCTATTTCCTGCTCGTTAAGCCCATCTTCAATCATTGATGCTGTTTGCTCCATTTCGGCAACTTTTACGGCAAACTGTCCCATATTTGCCATAAACTCCATCATTATCTTTCCCAGTTTCAGTTTATCCATAGTTGATAGCTCGCTCTCCTCTTTCCCAACAAAAGGCTCACACTCTACAACCAAATCTTCAAAAGTAACCGACCATTGGTTAAGCACTTCCGAACTTTGGTTTATAAAAGTAACGGCATCGGTGTTGCTTTGTAATGCTTCAGGAATTTCAACCTTGATAGGAGGCAGATAATCACCTTTTTTTTCTGATAAACACGACACGGAAACAATAGCAATAATTATTGCGACACAAATTATTAAAACTTTACTTTTCATATGTTTACTGATTATTTAATTATAAGCAAATTACACTTTATTTATTTATTATGTATTGGTAAATGTGAAAAAAGCATTGTTGAATGAGAATTCGAGAAAAAAACACTTCTAATTTTGTAGAGTTTTTTTGCTAATATCATCTAATGTTTTTTTGCCCAACCATCTTTCAAAGTAACTGTGCGGTTAAAAATAATTTTATTAGTGGTTGAATCCTTATCGACACAAAAATACCCTTGGCGTTGAAACTGCACCGTATCAAAAGGCTTTAGGTTTTTTATAGCCGGCTCGGCCATACAGTTATTTAATGTTTGCAACGAATCGGGGTTTAGGTAATCCTTAAAATCATTATCGCGTCCGGCTGGGTCATCGTCATTAAAAAGGCGATCGTATAACCTCACCTGAACAGGCACCGCATGTTTTGCCGACACCCAATGCAGGGTTCCTTTTACCTTTCGCTTGCTGGCTTCGGTTCCGCTGCCGCTTTTTGAATCAGTATCATACGTGCACCTAATTTCGGTAATGTTGCCATTTGCATCCTTAACCACACTTTCGCCTTTAATTATATATGCTCCTTTTAACCTAACCTCTTTATCAATCGACAGGCGGAAAAACTTTTTTGGAGCATCTTCCATAAAATCATTGCGCTCAATAAATATTTCACGTCCAAACGGCATTTCGCGTTTTCCGCGGGTTTCATCTTCAGGGTTATTATCTGTTGTTAGTATCTCCTCGGCATTTTCGGGATAGTTTTCAATAATAAGTTTAACGGGGTCAAGCACGGTCATCAGCCTGTCGGCTTTTTTGTTTAAATCTTCGCGTACGCAGAACTCAAGCAGCGACACATCAATAACATTATTGCGTTTTGCAACACCAATTTTATCGGCAAAAACCCTTATCGATTCTGCCGTATAACCACGTCGGCGCATGCCCGAAATCGTAGGCATCCTCGGGTCGTCCCAGCCTGTTACATAATTGCCCTGCACCAATTCAAGCAGTTTGCGTTTGCTCATTACGGTATAGCTGAGGTTTAGTCGGGCAAACTCTATTTGGCGAGGTTTATACTCAGTATCGGTAACTTGATTAAGATACCAATTATATAGAGGCCTGTGGTTTTCAAACTCCAAAGTACAAACCGAATGGGTTATCCCCTCAATATAGTCCGACTGCCCATGGGTAAAATCATACATTGGGTAAATACACCATTTATTGCCCGTGCGGTGGTGCTCCTTATGTATTATACGGTACATAATAGGGTCGCGCATGTGCATATTCGGCATCGACATATCTATTTTGGCACGCAATATCTTCTCTCCGTCTTTAAACTCTCCGTCTTTCATCCTCCTGAATAAATCAAGGTTTTCGTCAGGTGTCCTGTTGCGGTACGGACTCTCTGTTCCTGCAACTGTCGGGGTTCCTTTTTGGCTTGCAATATCTTCCGATGTTTGGTCGTCAACGTAGGCTTTGCCGTCAACAATCAATTTTTCGGCCCATAAGTACAGTTTGTCAAAATAGTCTGAGGCATAATGCACCTCGCCATGCCATTTAAATCCTAACCATTTTACATCCTCCATTATTGAGTCAACATATTCAACATCCTCTTTAACAGGATTTGTGTCATCAAACCGCAGATTGCACAGCCCGTTAAATTTTTCGGCCAGCCCAAAATTCAGGCAAATCGACTTGGCATGCCCAATATGCAAATATCCATTTGGTTCGGGCGGAAATCGTGTATGGACTTTTTTATCGTTATTTCCCTTTTTTAAATCCTCATCAATAATTTGCTCAATAAAATTCATCGATTTTTTTCCCTCTTCAACATTCTCATTTTCTGCCATAACGTGTTTTTTATATTGTGTAAGGTTTTTTAATTTATTTTACGGCTACAAAAATAAGCCGATTTACCTTATATAAAATATATATTGCAAAACTTTTACTATTTTATCAAAATAAATTTTTTATGGCAAAAAGTTTAAAAGGCACTAAAAAATAGTTTTATATTGCGGTATCAAAAACCGATAAAAATGGGAATTATTGAAATTAAAGAGATGGAGTTCTATTCCTATCATGGCTGTTTTACCGAAGAGCAAATTGTAGGCAATAAATTTTTGGTTGATTTAATACTTGAAACAGATTGTAGCAAGGCAAAAGTTTCAGACAATATTAATGATGCTTTAAACTATCAGATTGCGTATGAGGTTGTTAAAGAGGAGATGGAGAAAAAATCGCACCTGTTAGAGAATATAGCCCACCGTATTTTAGAAAAATTGTTTGTAAAATTAAACGGCATAAAAGTTGCTACTGTAAAAGTTGCAAAAATAAACCCGCCATTGGGCGGAAAGGTTAAAAATGTTAACGTAACTCTCAAAAAATCAATCGACAATTAATAGTTGCTGCATATTTTTGTCTAAAATTTGATTGTATAAAGAATAATTTTATAAATTTGCAGCGCATTTTTTTGGTCTCGTGACCGAGTGGCTAGGTGGTGGTCTGCAAAACCATTTACAGCGGTTCGAATCCGCTCGAGACCTCTAGAGTTATTAAACTCTTTAATTTGGCATTTAGCCATTAAATTTATTGTTAACTAAAAAATTTGAATTATGTCAGACGTTGCATCAAGAGTTAAAGCAATTATTGTTGATAAATTGGGTGTTGATGAAAACGAAGTTACATCAGAGGCAAGCTTCACAAATGATTTGGGAGCTGATTCTCTTGACACTGTAGAATTAATTATGGAATTCGAGAAAGAATTCAACATTGCCATTCCCGACGATCAGGCAGAGAAAATCTCTACCGTTGGCGAGGCAATCAGTCATATTGACGAAAATGTTAAGTAGTAACTAACTTATTGCTGTTTTAAATTTAGACACATTATGGAATTAAAAAGAGTTGTTGTTACCGGAATAGGTACAATTAATCCATTGGGCAAAAATCTTACGGAAACTTGGGAAAGTTTGAAAAATGGTGTAGGCGGTTCCGACAAGATAACTCGGTTCGATGCGTCTAAATTTAAAACTCAATTTGCCTGCGAGGTTAAAAATTACAACCCCACAGATTATTTTGACAGAAAAGAGGCACGCAAATTAGATTTATATGCACAATTTGCATTAATAGCCGCAGATGAGGCTATTGCCGATGCCAATTTTAACGATAGCCTTAACAAAGACAGGGTTGGGGTAATTTGGGCATCGGGTATCGGTGGACTTATTACATTTCAAGAGGCATGCTTTGACTTTGGCTCAGGAGATGGCACCCCGCGTTTTAGCCCATTCTTTATACCAAAAATGATATCGGATATTGCCGCAGGGCAAATATCAATAAAATATGGTTATCACGGTCCAAACTTCGGAACAGTTTCGGCTTGTGCATCATCAACAAATGCCATTATTGATGCCTTTAACTATATACGGTTGGGCAAAGCCGATGTTTTCGTTACCGGTGGGGCTGAGGCTACAATAGCCGAAGCCGGAATCGGTGGTTTTAATTCAATGCAGGCACTTTCGACCAATAACGAAGAGTACAAAACAGCTTCGCGCCCGTTTTGCAAAACCCGCGATGGTTTTGTTATGGGTGAAGGCGGTGCAGGGCTTATTCTTGAAGAATATGAGCATGCAAAAGCAAGAGGAGCAAAAATTTATGCCGAAGTAGCAGGCGGTGGAATGTCGGCTGATGCTTTTCACTTAACGGCAACGCACCCCGATGGGTTAGGCGCAATACGGTGTATGAATCTTGCTATTGAAGATGCCGGTTTTAAATCTGAAGATATACAGTATGTCAATGTTCACGGAACGGCAACACCGGTTGGGGATATTCCTGAAACAAAAGCTATTATTAAAGTATTTGGCGAACATGCCTATAAATTAAATATCAGTTCTACAAAATCAATGACAGGGCACTTATTAGGAGCTGCAGGGGCAATGGAATCAATAGCAGCCATTATGGTTATTAATAATGGCGTTATTCCACCAACAATTAACCATAAAGAGCAAGACCCCAATATTGACGAAAAATTAAATTTGACCTTGCACAAAGCTCAAAAAAGAGAGGTTACTGCTGCATTAAGCAATACTTTTGGGTTTGGCGGTCATAATGCTTCAATAATTTTCAAAAAATTTGACAACTAAAGTTTGATAAAAGGATTCTTTTCTTTTCATTTTAAACGTTTATTAAGCACCGATAAGGCTTTTTACAACGATCTTCGTAAAATTACAGGTTTATTCCCTGGAAACGAGGAGCTGTATAAATTAGCCTTTATCCACAAATCGGCATCGTTACGGTTACAAGATGGCTTGGTAATGAATAATGAACGCCTCGAATTTCTTGGCGATGCTATTTTAGATGCCGTTGTTGCCGAATACCTATATGCCAAATTCCCTGACAAAAATGAGGGTTTTCTTACCCAGACCCGTTCAAAACTTGTAAATGGCGATTATTTAGGACAACTCGCTATTCAATTGGGGCTCGACAAATTTATTATTTCGCATGCCCACAACTTTAACTCAAATAAAAATATCCTTGGCGATGCTTTTGAGGCATTCATAGGGGCAATATACCTCGACCACGGCTACAAAGCGGTTAAAAATTTTGTTTTTAAGCAACTGCTAAAAAAACATATCGACCTTGGAAAAATACTTAATACGGAAACCAATTACAAAAGCCGCCTAATTGAATGGGTTCAGAAAGGCAGAAACGTATTAACATTTAATACCGAGCTGATAGAAAATGACAGCTTGCACCCCGAATTTATTAGCTTTATAAAAATTAATAATAAAATAATCGAAAAAGGTACAGGCCTCTCAAAAAAAGAGGCAGAGCAAAATGCCGCCAAACAAGCCCTTAAAAAGTTAAATAAACAATAAGCAAGCTCAAAGATTACCGAGCCCCAATACCAAATGTCAGGAAAGACCCCAAAGCGTCTGCAAAATCTTTGAGCATCGCAAAAGAATATATCAGATTGAAAAATCAAAGTACTTTTACCCTAAAATTTCGTTCGCTAATTTAGAGGATAGTATTAGTAATTTTGCCTTGCTTACCCTGATTTATCAGGGTGTTTATCTCATTCTATTATCAATTATAACTATATAGGCAATTTTAATAATTCATAAAATAGGTTCTCAAAAATCTATTAATCTGTAACATGTTTTAGTATTAAATATTTAAGCTAACTGATTAGTTGCATTTTTTTTATAAAAGAGAAATGTTTATTAGTTAAAAATTCATAGTTTTGCCCGATTATAAGCATAAGTAAAATAAACATATGTACGAATATATTCAGGGTAAAATTTCGGAATTAACACCGGCCAACGTAATCATTGATAATCAAGGAGTAGGATATTTTATAAACATCTCTTTAAATACATATTCTGCCCTGTCGGGAAAAGAGCAAGCTATTGTTTTTATACATCAGGTTGTACGCGAAGACGCACATCTTTTATTCGGTTTTTATAATAAAAGCGAGCGCCAAATATTTCGCCACCTTATATCGGTTTCGGGCATTGGTGCCAATACTGCCCGTATGATGCTGTCATCATTGAGTCCTTCCGAAATTCAAGAGGCGATAATGTCGGGAAATGTAAAATTATTAAACAGTATTAAGGGCATTGGTGCCAAAACGGCACAGCGCATTATTATTGATTTAAAAGATAAAGTAGGAAAATCAGAGATTTCTGATGATTTTTTGCTTACTCAAAGCAATACAAACCGCGATGAAGCGTTATCAGCATTAGTAATGTTAGGTTTTACTAAAAACAGCGTTGATAAAATTTTGGATAAATTGATAAAAGACACTCCAAATGCAGAGGTTGAAGAGTTAGTAAAAAAGGCATTAAAATCATTTTAAAGTAATAAACCGGCGGTGTATTTAAGACGAATTTATTTTTTAATTGTTTTTCTACCTATTGTATTTGTCAATTGTTATGAGGGCTTGGCTCAAGACAATACTGATACCACGTACCTGCCATATCAGGTAAACCCGCAGCAAACCAATCCTTATGGCCCTAAAAAGCCATCATCAAACATCAACTTTAAAATACCCGAAAATGTTACCCGTGTTGTTGAATACGATATAAAAAACAACCAATACATTATTAGGCATAAAATTGGCGATATTGACTATATACCACCATACACAATGAGCTTTGAGGAGTTTCATAAATATGATATTCAGCAAAAGCTGCAACAAACTTGGCGCGACAAATATAAAAGTGAAACCTTTGAACACCAAAACTCATTAATACCAAAAATAAATGTAGGCAGCGAAGCTTTTGAAACCATTTTTGGAAGCAACACAATTGATATCCGCCCGTCGGGGTCGGCATCGTTAAAATTCGGTGTTAAAATATCAAAAAACGAAAACCCCACAATGCCTGTCGAGTTGCAGCGGAACACCATATTCGATTTTAAAGAGGAGATACAGATGAGCGTGGTTGGTAAAATTGGCGAAAACCTCGAAATGAAGGTAAATTACAATACCGAATCGCAATTTGATTTTGACAACACGATGAACCTCAGGTATCAGGGTAAAGAGGACGACGTTATTCAAAAAATTGAGGCCGGCGATGTGTCGCTTCCGTTAACAACATCGCTTATTTCGGGTAGCCAGAGCCTTTTTGGCATTCTGTCGGAGCTGAAATTCGGAAACCTTTACATTACCACGGTTTTTTCGCAACAAGAGGGCGAAACAAAAAGCATTACAGTTGAGGGTGGTGCGCAAAAAAGCAAATACAGCATTCCTGCCGTGAAGTATGATAAAAACAGGCACTTCTTTTTATCGCATTATTTTAGGGCACACTACGATGAATTTTTAAAAAACCTACCCATTGTTACATCATCGGTAAATATTACAAAAGTTGAAGTTTGGGTAACAAACTCAAACCGTAAAATTGATAATGCACGAAATATTATTGCGCTTATGGACCTTGGCGAAAACAAGGACACCCTGCATATTTACGACCGTATTGAACATGTTATTTTAGACGACCGCATTGAAACAGGCAGGTCTGATATGCCAAATATGCCCGACAACCATGCAAACTCGTTGTATGAAAACCTGCCCAAAGACACAATATCAAGAAATATTTATAATATATCGCGCATAATGGCTGATGCCGGATATGTGGGAGGCAAAAATTTTGAGAAAGTTGAGTATGCATGGAAACTTGACCCAAAAGATTATACAATAGACCCAAAATTGGGTTATATATCGTTAAACTCTGCATTAAACGGCGATGAAGTGCTTGCCGTTGCTTTTGAATATACCTATAACGGCGAAACCTTTCAAGTGGGTGAATTTTCGCAAGACGGCATTGACAACCCGAGCGTTTTGTATGTAAAGCTTTTAAAAGGAACCAACTTTAACCCAATTTACCCCAACTGGAGATTAATGATGAAAAATATATATGCCATTGGAGCATATCAAGTTAATAAAGAGGATTTTATTTTTGATGTTGAGTATTACGACGACGAAACGGGCACACGACTATTTAATATTCCCGACAAACGGAAAGTATTAAGCGACAGCTTAAAAAAAGAAAAATTTATCCGCCAGTTAAACCTCGACAACTTAAACTCACAAGGCGATTATGTGCCTGATGGCGATGGTGTTTTCGACTTTGTTGAAGGGGTTACCATAAAAAGCAATAATGGCAGGGTAATATTCCCAATGTTAGAGCCCTTTGGCGGTTATATGAAACTAAAAATTTTATCGGATATTGAAAATGAAGGTAACCGCGGCAAGGATGAAACAACAGTTATTGCCGAAAAGATGACTTTTCAGGCTTTGTATGATTCTACACAGTATAAGGCCGAACAGGTAACCTCAAAAAACAAGTATTACCTGTCGGGTACTTTTAAATCGACCGGAGGGTCAGAGATTTTCTTAAACTCATTTAACATACCCGAAGGCTCGGTAAAAGTTACGGCCGGGGGTATTATTTTAAAGGAGAATGTTGATTACACGGTTGATTATAATATGGGAAGGGTTAAAATACTCAACGAGAGTTATCTGGCATCGGGCACACCCATAAAAATATCGTTAGAGAGCAATTCACTATTCAGTTTACAGAGCAAAACATTAATGGGTACCCATTTTGATTACCGCTTTAATAGTGATTTTAACGTGGGTGCCACCGTTATGAATTTAACCGAAAAACCATTAACACAAAAAGTTGGCATGGGCGAAGAGCCTATAAGCAATACTATTTGGGGTTTAAACGGGTCGTACCGTACCGATGTGCCTTTTCTTACCCGTATGGTTGACTTTTTGCCTTTTATTGAAACCAAAGAGAAATCGACCATTACCGTTGAAGGAGAATTTGCGCAACTGATACCGGGGCATAACTCTGCAATTGGTAAAGAGGGCAATGCCTTTATTGACGATTTTGAAGGCAGCGAGTCGAGTATCGACCTTAGGAATAAATCGGGGTGGGTGTTATCGAGTATTCCACACACCGAATCATTCCCTGAGTCAAAAAACTATAACGACCTGTCATCGGGGTTTAACCGTGCAAGGTTGGCATGGTACCAAATCGACCCCCTGTTTTTTCGTTCGGGCTCGCCTGTCAGCGATGCGCAAAAATCGAATTTAAAAGTTTATAGGGTACAAGAGCAGGATATTTTTCCGAATAAAGAGACGGCAAACGGATTGCCAACAGAAATTTCAACCCTTGATTTGGCCTTTTACCCCGAAGAGCGCGGCCCATATAATTTTGAAACCGGAGAATCAGATTATTCGGCAGGTTTAACCAACGATGGAACCGGTAAGTTAGCTGAGCCCGAAACTCGTTGGGGAGGCATAATGCGTGAACTTACAACAAACGATTTTGAAGCACAAAATGTTGAATATATTATGTTTTGGCTTATGGACCCTTTTGTTGAGGATAGTAAAAAGAACCCCGGCGGGCAACTCTATTTCCATTTGGGAAACATATCAGAAGATATTTTAAAAGACGGGCGAAAAAGCTTTGAGCATGGGTTGCCCACCGATAACCCACCCAATTCAAACACCTACATAAATACTCAATGGGGGCGTGTTCCGGCAGTTCAACCTGTTAGTAATGCCTTTGTAAACTCGCCCGAGTTGAGGGTAAGGCAAGATATTGGTTTTGATGGTGTGGGAAGTAGCATTTATACCGGCGACTCACAACTGTCGGATGAGAATGTGAAATTTCAGGATTACCTGAATGAAATTAAAAACATTGTTGACAATGATGTTTTTGCAGATATTGAAAAAGACCCGTCAAATGATGATTACCACTACTTTAGGGGAAGCGATTACGATTCGGAAGATAAAGATATTTTAGAGAGGTATAAGCTTTATAACAATAATGAAGGGAACACGCCTGTAAGTGGAAATTCAGATGAGTCGTATAGCACCGTTGGCCAGCAAAACCCCGATGTGGAAGATATTAACGGCGATTTTACCCTTAATGAAAACGAAGCCTTTTTTGAATATAAAATTGACCTTGACACTTTGGGGCTTGTGGCAGGTCATAATTACATTACAAACGTTCAATCGGCAAGTGTAAAAATGGAGGATAACTCCAAAAAAACGGTAAAATGGTATCAATTTAAAATACCGATTGATGCAGGCGATGCTCACGGCGGCATTCAAGATTTTAAATCGGTTAGGTTTATACGTATGTTTATGAAAGGCTGGAAAAAGCCTATTGTATTGCGTTTTGCAAAGTTAGAGTTGGTACGCAGCGAGTGGCGCAAATACGATTATGTAATAAAAGAGGGTGGAGAAACGATTGGAGATGGTGATGAAAGCCATAACCCAAACGATGTGCCTTTTACGGTAGCTACCGTAAATATTGAAGAAAACGGCAGCCGAGAGCCTGTAAACTATATTTTACCTCCGGGAGTTGACCGCCAACAAGACCCAAGCAACCCACAGCTAAAACAGCTAAATGAGCAGTCGATGGCAATAAAAGTGGCAAACTTAGAGGATGGGTATGCAAAGGCAGTATTTAAAACTCTAAACATGGATATGCGCGATTACGGCAAACTGCAAATGTTTATTCATGCCGAGTCGATGTTTGAAAACGAAGAGGTGGCAGAAGATTATGATGTTACAACTTTTGTACGTATCGGGTCGGATTTTACCGACAACTATTATGAATATGAAGTGCCCGTAAAAATAACACCCCCCGGTTTTTATAAGGATAACGAAAGAGAAAAAGTTTGGCCTACGGAAAACAATATGGTTATTGATTTTGAAACGCTGATTGCCGCAAAATTGAAGAGGAATGAGGCTATGCGAAAAGCCAACTCGGATATAAGCTATACCGATAAATTTATTGTTTACGATAAAAATCAAAACCGGAGGATTATTATAAAAGGTAACCCCAATATTGCAAATGTAAATTCAATAATGATAGGTGTACGCAACCCAAAGGCAAAATACAATAGCTTAAACGATGATGGATTGCCAAAATCGGTTGAGATTTGGGTTAACGAGTTGCGTTTAACCGATTTTAACGAAAAAGGTGGCTGGGCGGCAACCGGAAGAATGACAGCCCGAATGGCTGATTTTGGAACGGTATCGTTGGCAGGTAGCACAACACAACCCGGCTTTGGCACCATTGAGCAAAAAGGGCAGGAGCGGGCTAAAGAGGAGTCGAACCAAATTGACGTATCGACAAACTTAGAGTTGGGTAAGTTTTTCCCTAAAGAATCAAAGGTTAGGATACCAATGTTTATCGGATACTCGCGTACCGCAATAAACCCCAAATATAACCCGCTTGACCAAGATGTAAAGCTTGAATCAACTTTAGATGACGAAAGCTTGAGCGACGATGAAAAAGACGAGATAATAAAACAGGTACAAGATTTAACAGAGCGCAAAAGCATAAATTTTACTAATGTGGGTATTGGGCGCACCGGTAAAGGAAAGGCGCATTTTTACAGCCCGTCAAACCTTAGTGCATCATATTCATACAGCGAATTGGCACACCGCGACGTTGGGGTTGACCATGATAAAATAGAAAACCATATGGGGTCATTAAATTATGTATTTAATAACCAACCAAAAAATATACAACCCTTTAAAAAAAGTAAATTCTTGAGAAAACCCGCTTTAAGGCTGATTGGTGATTTCAATTTTTATTATGCGCCCCAACAAGTTTCATTTAATACAACAATTAACCGCAAATACAGCGAAAGGTTGCTGCGCAACTTAAATAACCTTGACCAAAAATTTACTCCGACTTACGATAAAAATTTTACATGGAATAGGCAGTTCAATATAAAATACAACTTTTCAAAAGGCTTAAAGTTCGATTTCTCAACAAATACAAACGCTTTAATTGAAGAGCCGTTTGGCGAAGTAAATAAATTAAATAAAGACGATTATGAAATTTATAAAAAGACCGTTTGGAATTCAATTATGAGTTTTGGTGCACCTAACATATACAACCAAAAATTTAATGCAACATATACAATACCCATAAATAAAATACCACTATTAAACTGGATATCGGCAAATACACGCTATGGCGCAACATATGAGTGGAAACGCGGCCCTAAGGTAAAAGAGGGCACTATAAACCCGAAAAATGCCATAAAAAATACCCAACAAATATCGTTAAATACCCAACTTAATTTAGGCAACCTTTATAAAAAAGTAGGATTTTTAGACGCTCTTGATAAAAAATACAAAAAAAGCAAAAAACAGAGAGATAAACCCAAATATAAAGAGGTTACTTACACAAAAGAGAAACTGCGCTTTAAAGGAGGAAAACCCCGACGGATAACGCATAACCTTGGAACTGAAGAAAAAATTGATGTCAAGGTTTTGTCGGGCGGCAAAGAGATTAAAGCAGATTTTAATATACTTAATGAAAATAGGGTTGAGGTAACAATTGACCGCGATGTAGAGAATATTGTTGTTAAAATAACAGGCGAAAAACTCATAAAAAAGAACTTACTGATTGTTGGTTTGGAATATACCGGTTTAATGATAATAGGCCTTAAGCAACTATCGGGCTCAATAAGCCAAAATCGAGGTACAATGGTTTCGGGTTACGATGCAACCCATGATTTTACCAAACTGCCCGAATATCCGGGTTTGCAGTTTATTTTTGGGTGGCAATACGAGGGGCTTGAGTTTATTGAACAGCTTGTTACTAACAATATGCTTATCGACAGCGCACAACTTATACCTCCATATACAACGTCAAACAATATTACATACAATTTTAAAGCCCAGTACCAGCCTTGGCGCGATTTACGTATCGACTTTGCAGGGCAGCGCAGCGAAACTCAAAGCATGACACAGTATATTTTCCCTTCGGAAAACGAAAGCTTTGAGGTGCGCGACAAAATGATGCGCGGTAGCTATAATGTAAATATTTGGATGTTAGGCTCCTCATTTACAGATAAACCAACGTCGGAAAATCCTGAATCAAAAACATTTAACAAGTACCGCAAAAACCTGAATGTAATAGCATGGCGCTTGGCTGAAGAGCGAAAAATAAATGCTTTGGAAAATGGGATTGATTATAACCCGCAATTTGTAAACGACACAATATTTCCGTTAGGATACAACAGTGCAAACCCCGATGTAGCAATTCCCGCATTTTTATCGGCATATACCGATCAAGATATAAACAGCATCAACCAAGATTTTAAAAGCTGGGCATTTTTCCGTCCCAGTTGGCGCGTTAAATACGATGGGCTTAAAAATATAGGGTTTCTCTCGAAAAGGTTTAGGAATATAACCATATCGCACGGGTATTTATCAACCTTTACGGTAGGCAATTATGGCTCAAATGTTGCTTACGATTATGAAACAGCCGAAAATATTGGCTACTCGTGGGCAGTTGGCGGGGTCGATTCTAATTTATTTGTAACCGAAAATAGTATTGGCGGTTTTGCGGCTACCGAACAATATATGCCTTTAATAGGCTTTGACATGACATGGAAAAACAATGTGCTTACCCGATTTGAATTCAAAAAAACACGCAGCTTGACCATGAGCCTGTCAAACAACCAAATGACCGAAGTATATACCACAGAATATACAATTGGCACGGGATATAGGTTTGATAAGCTAAAAATAATTATCAATAAAAAACCTATTATTAGCGATTTGAATTTACGGGCCGATGTTTCAATAAGGAATAATGCCAGTATAAACCACAACTTGGCGCAAAACACCAGTCAGGTTACACAAGGGCAAAAGGTTTTATCGGTTAAATTTACCGCCGACTATCAATTGAGCGATAAGCTGACTTTGCAGGCTTATTACGACCATAATAGGAACAACCCGCTTGTTGGGTCGTTTAATACAGCCAATACCGAGTTCGGTATAATGATAAGATTCTCGCTTGCTCAGTAGGCTGTTAAAAAAAACTATTTTTATACAACTTTTTTTATTGAAAAAAGCTAATTTTGCACAAATAAAACAATTAACATAATTGAGTCGAGTATAAAAAGGTCAATTTTTGTCAAAATCAAGGCGAAAGATGTTTTCATCACGTTGTTAATGAGAAGTTGAAAATATATGACAACGCAGAGTTTGGCAATAAAAAACTTTTTTAGATCAGGCCCATAATTAATAATCAAATAAAACTAAAATAATATGAACGTTCCTTCAAATTTAAAGTACACTGATGATCACGAGTGGATTAAAGTAGATGGCGACACAGCAACAGTTGGTGTTACCGATTATGCACAACAACAATTGGGTGATGTGGTATTTGTTGAAATTGAAACCGAAGGAGAGACCTTGTCAAAAGGTGAAACTTTTGGAACTATTGAAGCAGTTAAAACCGTTTCGGATTTGTTTATGCCAATAAGCGGTGAGGTGCTTGAGATAAATCCAAAATTGGAGGAAGCCCCCGAAATAGTAAACAACGACCCTTACAACGAGGGCTGGATGGTTAAAATTAAAATACAAGATGCATCGGAATTAAACGATCTATTATCAGCCGATGCATATAAAGAAAATATTGGATAGTATTTTCACATGCACATAAAATGAAAAAGTGTTTATAAAGCAGCTATATCTCAGCTTTTTAAACACTTTTTTGCTACAAATTAGTTTTTGTACTTTATTATTACATCCTCTTTATTTTAAGTTGAACTAATTTTTTGTCTAAAACCAACATTTTTGCAAGTTGACCAAATAAATGTGGGGTTATCTTGTAATTTGGGGGTTCAAGATTAGTTTGCACATTATATATATTTTTCTGCGTATCATCACCATCCCAAAATAAAATAATAGGTTTTTTAGACACAAAACTACATCTAAAAGGCTTTAGAGTAGGCAATTGAAACGAAATTACAGGAATTTGAGTATTAACTATTGATCTGTATCTAAAATTATAATAGCCATATTCAACTTTTGCATCTTTAATTTGGCATTTGGTTATTAGCAATTCTGTTTTAACATTTTTAAGTATTAGAAAGCCATCGCTTTTTTCAAGCAAATATGTGGGTTTTTTAAACCTGTAAAATATATATAAAACACTAACTACAGAAACCCCTAAAACAAAAGGCATCAGTTCTCCCAGTTCATCATCGGTTAATTTAAAATAGTTGCCAATTAAAGCAATGGCAATAGTAATTATTAGTATTGACAATAGCGAAAAAATAATAGCATTATCGCTTATTGTCTTGTTTTTGATAATAATTGTCTTTGTTTCAGGCATATAATTTAATTTTAAGATTAATTTACAGTAATAACGCTGGCTCACAAAATAATGTATAACAAACAGCTACCCTCGGGTAAAAACCATTTGGTTTGTGTTGGTCAGCCTGTCGTTGTAGTAATATCCACCATCGGCAAACCCTTTTAACTGCCCGGGGTTGTTTAACCTGTTTTTTATTATAAACCGGCTCATCATTCCGCGTGCTTTTTTCGCATAAATGCTGATAATTTTATAATCGCCATTTTTAAAATCTTTAAATACCGGTGTTATTATTTCAGCATTCAAATTTTTTGTTTTTATCGATTTAAAATATTCGTTTGATGCAAGGTTGATTAAAACCGAATCGCCCTGTTTTGCAAGTTGATTGCCTATGCTATGTGTAATTTTATTGCCCCAAAACTCATACAGGCTGTTTGCTTTTTTGGTTTGCAGTTTGGTGCCCATCTCCAACCTGTAAGCGCTTATATAATCTAAAGGCCTCAACACACCGTACAGCCCCGATAAAATACGCAGGTGGCTTTGTGCAAACTCAAAATCACTATCGCTCCAATCATTAACGTTAATGCCTGTAAAAACCTCGCCTTTAAAAGCGCAAATAGCCTGCCTTGCCAACTCTTTTGCAGGCTCTTGCTGCCACTGCTTAAACCTAAACTCGTTAAGCATTGCCAGCTTTTCGCTAATACCCATAAGCTCCATCAGCTCATCGGTTTTGTATAGCTTTAATATTTTTATAAGCTCGGCGGCATTGGCCGAAAACTCGGGCAAACTATCCTGTTTTATTATACGTGCCTTTTTAAAATCGAGTGTTTTTGCCGGCGAAATAACTATTAACATAATTTATGGCTTTTGCTATATAATCTTTTAGTAAGATAAATATTTTTACGGAATTAATAAAATGCTTATCTGCATACTTACCCAATCAATGCTTCCGCCCTTACAGGGCGTTGCCCTGTACTAATGTTTTAGAGGCTTTCAGCCTCAAGTTTTCAA
>CAYQPP010000022.1:0-21334 GCA_964419235.1 uncultured Bacteroidales bacterium | reverse complement strand
AACCGATTCAAAAGCTAAACTCTTATTGTCAGTCATTTCAGCAAAAACAGCCTCATAGTAGCAATTTACACTACCTTCTGTAATATACTGATTTAGTCGTTTTAGAATGGCTTGCCACGATAAAAGTGAAAAACTGTAAATATTAACTGTTTTGTATCGGATGTCAGAATAGGGGTTAGTTGTTCCTTTATGAAATTTAGTAACCATATTTGCCTTGTTGACAGAAACCGTTGTCCCATTCAGCCAAGGCTGCATAAGTGCTACTGCCATCCTATCCGGATAAACCATATCATTAAGTAAAGATGAGTTTAATACTAAATCACTTTCAAAAAGTACAAAAGGCTCATTTATTATATTACGAGCCATCCAAAGCGAATAAATGTTATTTGTAGTTTTGTACAGGGGGCTGTAAACGTATTCAATGCAAATATCTCCTGATTTTTTGCCAAGATAATCCATGATACACTCTTTTTCGTAGCCTGTTACGATTATAAGCCGTTTAAATCCTTGGCTTTTTAAATTATTGATAAGCCTTTCGAGAATCGATTTGTCGTTTACAAGAGTAAGGCATTTGGGAGAATTTTGTGTTAGGGGAAAAAGGCGACTTCCCGTACCGGCCGCTAGAAGCAATGCTGTGGTTATGCGATTTTGGACACAACAATTGACTGAATTACTATCCATATAAAAATGTATTGATACTATCAAAAAAAACTATATGCCCATTGAGCATTTAGCGTACTAATTATTAGTATTTTGATATTTGGACTAGTTTGCTGTTAATTCAACTATAAGTATGAAGTTTGCTAATGTGATGATTTTTTGCTTTAAGAGCGCATCAACAAAATTAATAGTGAATGATTGATAATAAAAGGTTTGTAATCCTTGTGCAAAGGTACTCTAATAAATAAGAATAACTAATGTTTGTGTTTTAGTGTTTTAACAATAAAATGTTAGTTGCATTTTTTTATGAAAACGAAATAAAAAGTATAAGCATGAAAACCTAACAATACATAAAATACAATATGCTTATCCGCTTGTTTGCCTAAAGTTTGAAAACTTGAGGCTGAAAGCCTCTAAAACATTAGTACAGGGCAACGCCCTGTGTTTAATGTGGTTTTGTGAAACTCAGCCCTGTAAGGGCGGAAGAGTTGATTGGGTAAGTATGCGGATAAGCATTAAATACAATATATTATTTACAAAACGAACTATAACATATCTATAAGAAAAACGTTTTTTATCTTTGTTCAACAAACCACTCAATCTAACAGTTATTCTTATATTTACCGCTGTTTGTATATGTTTTTCATGAAAAATAAAAACAATGATTGAATTTAACTGGTATATAATTTTATTGATAATCGGGGCGGGCTTTTTGGCAGGTTTTATAAATACCCTTGCAGGCAGCGGGTCGCTTATTACCGTACCTTTATTAATGTTTTTAGGCCTGCCTGCAAATATTGCCAATGCAACAAACAGGGTTATGATTTTTTTGACCAATATTGTTGGCGTTTCAAGTTTTAGGCAGCAAAAAGTATTTAAGTTTAAAGATAATATTTGGCTGTCGGTGCCGGCAATTGTGGGTGCAGTAATTGGCGCACGTATTGCGGTTGATATCAACGAGCAAATAATGACACGCATTATTGGCGGGTTAATGGTTTTTTTGTTGTTTACAATTATTTATAAGCCCCAAAAATGGCTAAAAGAGGTTGGGCAAAACAGCGAATCAAAATTTAGTGTTTGGCAATATATTGTTATGTTTTTTGTGGGTTTGTACGGGGGGTTTATCCAAATTGGGGTAGGGGTTTTCCTTTTGAGCGGACTGGTTTTAACCGCCGGTTTTGATTTAATTAAAGCTAACGCCGTAAAGCTTTTTATTATAATGATTTATACCGCTTTTGCCCTTGGTATTTTTATTTACAACGGACAGGTAAATTTTATGGCAGGGTTACTGCTTGCGGCAGGCAGTACCGTTGGGTCATTTATAGCATCGCGTGTTGCAGTTGGTTGGGGTGTAAAATTTGTTCGTATAGTTTTAATGGTAGTGGTAATTGTTGCCGCAATTAAATTTTTGGGTATTTATGATTTTGCAAAAGACTACTTAGGTAGTAGTTAATTATACAATGCAATTGTAAAATAAGGTTTTTGTGGTTAATAAATTAGGCTCTTGTACGTTATTAGATAAGGCGAGATAGGCTTTGTTGGCAATATCGCTAAATTTTAAAAAGAGTTTTGTGGTAAAGAATCATAAATTATTGTAATACTTAACTAAATTTGCGAAATAACAAAATAGATAATGAGGATAGCAGTAAATACCCAAAAGCTTGTAAAAAATAAAATGGAGGGGCTTGGGTGGTTTGTTTTTGAAACCATGAAGCGGATTGTTAAAAACCACCCTGAGCATGAGTTTGTGTTTATTTTTGGAAAAGGGGTTGATAATGATTTTATTTTTGCCGATAATGTAAAGGCAGTTAATATTGGGCCGCCTTTTTTTAGGCCACTTGCATGGCTGCTTAAGTTTGAGGTTTTTTTGCCTTTTTATATCAATAAAAACAGGTTTGATATTTTTATTTCGCCCGACGGCTGGAGCTCAAAAAGGATAAAAATTAAAAAGGCGATAGTTGTTCATGATATAAATTTTGCTCATTTTCCGGAGTTCCTTCAAAAATCGTTTTATTATTATTACTCTCTCTTTTTCCCGAGATGGGTAAAAAATGCCAACCGTATTGCAACGGTTTCGCACTATTCAAAAGCCGATATTGTTGACACATATAATACCGATGCCGATAAAATTGATGTGCTTTATAATGCCGCAAGCCCAATTTTTAGTAGTGTTTCAGATAGTGTTGTTAATACAATAAGAGGCAAATACAGTAATGGAAAGCCATATTTTGTTTTTGTTGGGGCTTTGCATCCGCGCAAAAATATTATTAACCTTTTTAAAGCTTTTGACATATTCAAATTAAATGATAATCAAGAAATTAAGCTTGTAATTGTTGGCGAGCGTTTTTATTGGGACAAAAAAACCAATAAGGTTTATAACAGTTTGCGGTTTAAAGGCGATATAGTTTTTACCGGCAGGTTGTCGCAAGCCGAATTGCGTGACGTAATGGCATCGGCGCTTGCCTTAACCTATGTGTCGCTGTTTGAGGGCTTTGGGATTCCTATTGTTGAGGCTATGAGCTGTGGCGTTCCGGTAATTACCTCAAACACAACATCAATGCCCGAGGTTGCCGGTGATGCCGCTCTAATTGTTAATCCTAACTCTGTTGACGATATTGCCGGTGCAATGGCCAAAATGGCAAATGACCAAGCCTTGCGACAAAAATTGATTGATGCAGGCAATATCAGAAAGCTCGATTTTTCGTGGGATATTACTGCCGAAAGGCTATGGAAAACCGTTGAGGCTGTTTTGAGTGAATAAACAATAGGTTCTGCTGATATTTTAGTGGGTAGTAAATTATAAAATAATATCTAACAAGTTATACTATAAGATATGGATTTAAGTGGAAAATATTATAATAAGTAACACTATCCTAAATTTAAGGTAGAAAACTTTTTAATATTTTATAATCTCGCAAAGTTTGTCTGTTACATTATTAAAAACTTTGGGTTTAATAGTTCCAATTTTGCGAATTATCAGACTTTTTTCGGCTGTAAATAATCTATTTGGTCTAATATTGCTTTTTTTGTGTAATGAACCTTTTATAAAATCAGAATTATTCAAAATAATAGAGTAATCATCTTTTATTAATTGGCTTGTAATTTGACAGAGAATAATATCATCACCTTTTAGGCTTGCCAAAACCAAAGCAGGTCTTTTTTTTGAGGTTGATAAATCTGAATAAGGAAATGGTAAAACAATAACGTCTCCTTTTATAAATTTTTCCATGCTTCATCTTCTTCAGGTAGTAACCAGTCTTTGGCTAATAATTTCTCGCTTGCAATATGGGTTAATATTTTATCGTTTTTGATTTTTTGTTTTGTTTCTTTTTTTAATAATTCACTTAATTTAAGTTTTTCGTTATATGGCAGTTGTTTTATTATATTAACTACTTGATTAAAATTAAGTGGATAGTTAATATTTAAATTCGTAGTGTCCATAGTTTTATTCTTTTAATAGTACAAATATATCACTTAATTTTTAACATATTGATACATTCTTATTACAAATGATATAGTGATATTACAGCAATATCAGAAAGCTCGATTTTTCGTGGGATATTACTGCCGAAAGGCTATGGAAAACCGTTGAGGCTGTTTTGAGTGAAAAATGAGTAGAGATGTTATGTGTGTCCTAAAATTTATTATTTGTTAAGCTTATTACTCTTTTGTCGAATGTAAAAGGTTTAATATCGATAATTTTACATTTACTTATGTCGTTATGGTTTGGGTTGATAATAAAATTTGATTCCGCTTGAATAATTACCGATGGGACTTTTAAGGCTAACCCCAAATTATTTTTCAGAAAATAAGTTCCATAATTAGTCGTTTCTTTTGAATAGGGGTAACTACGCCAACCTTCTACCATAATTTTTTTAGGTACTTCTACAATATTGTTTTCCGGTATTTCTATTTCCATAATAATTAAATCGTTGGGTAGTAAGTTCAAATTGCCAATATGCACCATTCGCTCCCAAGCTGCTAACGATCTGTTTTCTGATGCATAAATTACTCGAACGCCTTTATTATGCCATCTACCCCAAGCAAATAGTCCACCCAAACCTTCAAGGGTTTTGTATTTATTGTTTGAAATCCTAAAAACTTTCATTATGCAGAAAATCCGTGTTCAATAGCTATTAACTCTTCCATTATTAAATGAACACCTTCACTTAAATCAAGGTACGATTTTGGTTTTACATTTCCCATAACAAGGTTAACGGTATCCATCCAAATCCTAAATTTGTCTTTATCTCCAAAAACATCTTCGCCTCTTGCATAAAGCTTGGCAATTACCAATACTTTTTCTGAAACAGGAGTAGATAATTTTTCATTGTCTTTTTTATTTTGAATAGATCTTGGGGTAATATGGGAATATCTACTAAGCTCGGTTAGGGTTAAACCCGTATCGGAAAGTACTTTTTTCAGGGTAGATTTCTTAATACCCTCTCTAGAGTGCTTAATAAGTTCTCTTTTATCAAATAAATAACCAAGTGTATCCATTATATTATAGTTACGAAATAATTCATGCAAATATACGAATAAATTCGCAATTATTTTTTACAGATGTAAATAATATTTCTTTGGATTTAAAATATTTGGAATTGCCCATTAAAATATAACATAAAAGCATCTCATACTTTTGTTATTAATTATAACTATATGAAATTTCAAAAAATATCAACTGCAATTTGGTATTGTAATTAGGTGATTGAGGCATAATGCCTAAAAAATACTACTCAAATCCAAATAAATAGGTAATTGTCCCTTTTTGGAGTGCGGGGGCGTTTTTGTTTACGCTAAAGGTGGCTTTAAGTGCGGCTTCTTTTGCAACTTTCCATAACGATTCGTCGGATATTGTAGAGCCTTTAACACCGGGGCGGGCGCTTACAACATTCCCGTTTTGGTCAACGGTAACTTCAACAACAACCTTACCCTCGGTATTGTGTATTTTTGGTGGTGCCGGTAACGACCTGTGGCTCCTGCCCGACAGGCTAAATGAGATGCCGTTTCCTCCTGTTGAACTACCTGTGCGGTTTTTTGAGTTTATGTCGCCATCGGGTTTTCCTTGGTTTCCGACTCCGGTTGTTTCGCCCTCGCCGGTGTTGTCGCCGGTAGGGTTTTTTCCGCCAAATACATTTTTTGCACGCTGGTTAATTGCTTTTTGCTGTTCTTCTTGCTTTTTGCGTTCTTGTTCGGCTTTTTTTTGGTTTTCTATATCTTCTTGTCGTTTACGTTCTATCTCTTGCTCTTCTTTTTTGCGTTTTAACTCCTCTTGCACCTCTTTTTCTTTTCGCCTTTTTTCTTCAATTACGGCTGTTTTATCAAAATCTTGAGTTACTACCTCTTCGGTATTATCTGACGGTTGAGTCTGTTCGGGGGTACTGGTTGGTTCGGGTATTGATTCCTGCTCAACAGGTTGCTCGGCAGGGCGCGGCTCAATTGTGCCCGAACCTGTTTCGCTTGTGCCAAAATTAATGAGTATCCCTTCCTCTTCGGGTGGGGGGAATGGTGCCGAAAAACCAAACAACAGTAGCAGTCCGGTAAATGTTACCAGAAAAATTATTGAGCTTACTATGCCAAAACGCTGTTCTTTGGTTAATTTCATTACTATTTAATAAATTTAAGGTGTGCAATATTTATTTCTATATAAAGCTTTTGTTATTAACTACTCGGGGGTTTATTAATTAAAAAACCAATTTTATTTTGATGGCCTTGTTGCCAGTATTAATCTATATTTATTGTTTTTTGCAATATTCATTACCTTTACAACATACTCCATAGCTATGCTTTGGTCAACATGCAATGATATTGTTGGTGGCTCGGGGTAGTCCGATGCTTTTCCTACTTTTCTTACTATGGTGCGTTCCAAATCGTTAAAACGCACTACACGGTTTTCAACGGCAAATTGCAAATCGCTGGTTATTGAAACCGTTGTGATAGGCTTGTTTGCCATTGTTTGGTTATTGCTTTGCGGCAACAATAGTTTTAATGCATTAGGGGCAATTAAGGTTGATGTTACCATAAAAAAGATAAGTAGCAGAAATACGATATCTGTCATGCTCGACATCGAGAAATTTGCATTTACCTTGGTTTGTCTTTTTAAAGCCATTTTTTGAATAATTTGTGCGTTGTATAACCAACAATTAATTAACCGGTTCGTTTAATAAATCCATAAACTCGGTGGTTCTTGCTTCCATTTTATATACAACTTTTTCAACACGGGCTACAAGGTAGTTGTATGCAAAATATGCCAATATTCCTACAATTAAGCCTCCAACCGTTGTTACCATGGCTGTATAAATACCATTTGCCAAAAGTTGTACGTCAATATTGTTGCCGGCACTTGCCATGTCATAAAATGCGCGAATCATACCAATTACCGTTCCTAAAAAACCAATCATTGGTGCTCCGCCCGATATTGTTGCTAATGTTGGCAGCCCTTTTTCCATTTTGGCTGTTTCAAGGTTGCCAATGTTTTCTATTGTTGTGTTTATATCGTTTAGCGGACGCCCCAAACGGCTAATCCCTTTTTCTATCATTCGGGCAACGGGGTTATCGGTTGACTGGCAAAGGGCTGATGCCGATTCAATTTTGCCTTCGTGAATATAGTCTTTAATACGGTTCATAAAATTGGTATCCTCTTTTGATGCATTTCGTAAAGTGCGGTACCTTTCAAAAAATATATAAACTGCAATAACAAATAAAAGGGCAAGTACAATCATTACCCATCCGCCTTTTATGGCCAAGTCTAATGCCGATAGTGTTATTTTACCTGCCTCTACACTGTCGGCATTTGGCTGGTTCATGGTAATTTGTAAAAGTGTTGTTAAAAACATACTGTTATTTTTTAATCTAATATACTGAATATTAATAATATAAACTGCATCAACAATTTACGTCTGCATTTTGCAGGTAATATTTGGGCGTTAAGTTATAAAATAAACGGGATATATACATTAAGTATTATATCCCGTTTAAAAAAAATATTGTTTTCTTAACTATTCATTTTCTTCATTAATCTCCTCAAGGTGTTTAATGCCTATAAACATTTCACTCTCTAAAAATAGGTGCGAGCCATCATCTATTTTACCATGAGCCTTTTCTTCAATAACTCTTATGTTGTTATTTTCGGCTTCAGTATCAGCACCTACCAATTTTTCTTGCAAGGCATAAGTTCCAATACCGCCAATGTATCCTACTAAGGCTAAAAGAGATATTTTTTTCATATACCATATAAAGTCTATTCTTTCCATTCCCATGGCAGCCACACCTGCAGCCGAGCCAATAATTAGAATGCTACCGCCTGTACCGGCAGTATATGCCAAAAGCTCCCAAAATACACCATCAACGGCAAATGCCCCCGAATGAGCAATGTCGTACATTCCCATTGCACCTGCAACAAGCGGCACGTTATCAACTATTGATGATAATATACCGATGGCTGAATCGATAATATAGATATTTTGACCGGTGGCTTTATCTAACCAACCTGATAAAAGGTGCAGTTGTCCGGCAGATTGCAAGCTTGCTACTGCTGTTAATATTCCCAAGAAAAACATTACGGTTGGTATATCAACTTTTTTAAGGATATTTATAACGTTTAACTCACGCTTGTCTTCCTCAGCTTTGTTTTTGTTCATTATCTCGGTAACTGTCCATATTACACCTAAACCGAGCAGCATACCCATGTATGGAGGTAAATGCGTTATTGTTTTAAATACCGGAACAAAAAGTAGGGCGCCAACTCCGAGCAAAAGCATTAGTGTTTGCTCTTTTTTGGTGGTAAACTCTTTGCTGTCGTGCTCTGACAATACAGGGCGGGTAACTGTTCCCTTCATTGAGAATGAGAGTATGATTAATGGCAATATCATTGCAACAAGCGAAGGAAGTATTACCATTTTAATTATGTTTAGGGCAGTTATCTGGCCGCCAATCCAAAGCATTATAGTGGTAACATCACCAATTGGCGACCATGCACCACCGGCATTTGCGGCAAGCACAACCATTGATGCAAAGAACCAACGTGTTTTTTTATCGCTAATTAATTTTCTTAATAGTGTAACCATTACAATGGTTGTTGTAAGGTTGTCTAAGGCTGCCGACATAAAGAATGTCAAGATGCTTAGTATCCAAAGTAGTTTGACTTTGCTTGTGGTTTTAACTTTATCGGTAATTAACCTGAACCCTTGGTGTTTGTCAACAACTTCAACAATTGTCATTGCACCAAGCAAAAAGAAGATAATTTCTGATATCTCAGAGAGGTGGTGGCTCAATTCGTGTTTTACAAAATGTGAAGCCATCTCTTGCATATTCTCCGATCCTAAGATAATGCCGTCGGTAATATTATTCCATGTGGCGCTGTGGCCTAAGTTTAGAATATCTACACTGCTTAAAGCGTAAATAGCCCATGTTAATACTCCAATTAACAATGCCGATGCCGACTTGTCAATTTTTAACGGATGCTCTAATGCTATTGCTAAATAACCCAGAACAAAAATCAAAACCATAATTTGAAACATAGTTGTACTTTTTTATTAGTTGTTTTTAAAAATCAGCGCAAATGTAGTTAACGTATATGGATTAATCAAATTCAATTATTTAGATATGTTGTTATTTTCAGATTCAATTGTTACTTTCTTTGGCTTGGTGGCACTTTCGCGCCTAAACATTTTTTGCAGCAGTTCGTTAAAATTATCAAAATCTTCGGTATAAAAAATGCCTATTCCTTGTGTGTATGGTGCTTGGTTATAGGTTATGTCGTTGTTTGCTTTTTGAAAGGCGCGGAGTCTTATATTACCTTTGTTGTTTACTTTGTATTCAACCTGAAAGTCGGTAGTGTATGGGTTATTGGTAAGTTGTCGCTGGTTTTCGCTATACCCGACATTTCCGTTAAATATTACCCTGTCGTTAAGCAAATTTGTTGAAAAGGCAACTTCGTATTCTTGTTGTGTGTTTTCATCGCCCGGGCGGTAAACAAAGCCGAGGTCAAAATCGTTTGATATTTGCGACATCCAGTTGCTTAATTGGTTTGATAAAAGCTCGCTTGCTGTTGTTGCGCCTAAATTGGTTGTTGTGTTTCCGGTAAAACCGCTTTGGTAGTTTGTAAGTGCAGTAAACCTGTTAACGAGTAAAAGTGATAATACCTGTTTGTTTAAATCTTCTTCGGGCAAACTATTCAGTTGGTCAATGGCCTCGTCGTTTGTTGCCGATGGCACGCTAACCGAGAATTTAATGTTTGGGTTTACAAGTTTTCCTGTCATTAAAAGGTGTGTGTTTACTTCTACCCGTTTCTCTTTGTCGGCCTCGTCAAGTGTTAAGTCGTAAACCAAGGCTTTGCGTACTTTATAAACTGCATCCATATCAATATTGGCATCAAGCGGGTGCCCCGACCAGCTTACTGTACTGCCTTGTTGTATTATAAGGCGCTTGTTTACAACGTTTTGCAGGGTAAACATAAAGTCTCCTTTAGTAATGGTGTATGTGCCATACATATTAAAGTCGGGGCCTAATGATTCAATTGTTAAATGGGCAAAGCCGTTTGCACGCAGTACATCGCCAATACGCGGGTCAAAAATTATCTGTACCTCGGCATCGGGTGTAACGTCTAAGTCAATACGTATGTTTGTAATTGATTTGGTTTCAGTTAGTTTTTTTTGTTTTTTCTCTAAACTTTTTGCTTGTGTTATTGAGCTGTATGGGTTTATAAATTCAATAAAGTCATTTTCCTCAATATCGCCTTTTCCTTCAAGCGGAATGTGTATAAATGAATAGTTTTGGGTTTTTGCCGCAATATTAATATCAATAGTGCTATTAGGCCCTTTTATCTCTACATATCCCGAACCATATATTTTTCCGTAATAATATGGGCTGTCTTTGCTTTTTAGGTCGATAGCCAGTATTTTATCGGTTTCAATTCTTAAATTAAAAAAGAAATTGCTAAAATGCTCATGCCATATACGCCCGTTTACCGTACCTTGGTTTTTATCCTCATCAAAGGCTACAATGTTCTTGAAAATAATATCGTGGTCGGCAAAGCGGATAGAATCGTTAATTTTATAATAAACATTTGTGGGGGTAACAAGCAGTTGTGCGTCTGAGGCCATTAGGCTGCCTTTCCAGCTTGGGTTGCTTAATTTGCCATAAATTTTAACCTTTCCGAAAACTTTGCCATCCACATTGTCGAGCAGTGGGTTAATAAATGGCTCAAGCATTGTAAGCGATTGGTTGTTAAAATTGGCGTCAATATCAATTAGCCCCCTTGCGGGAGATATATAGCCGTTAAAAGCAAAGGTTTCTGAATTGTTTACTATAGAGCTGCTATACACATAAAGGCTTTTTTCCTCCTCATTCCATTTTGTGTTGAGCTTGGTGTCTCCAACAAGTTTACCGTTTAATGTCAAATGTTCTACATTAAAATCGGAATTTATCTTTTTTTCGCCTTTAATATCTTTAATTAGTGTGTTGCCCGTAAGTTTGCCGCCGAATATCAGCAAATCATTTTTTATAAACGGGTTTAATTGCTCTAAATTCAGGTTTTCGGTGTAAAGTGAGATGCTGTCGTTGGGGTTGTTTGATATAATACCTGCTATGCTTAATTTTGAAAAGCCATTGTCAATTTTAATATTATGGAGCGTATAGCCCATAGAATCTTTTTTAATATAGCCTTGGCTTACGAACCAAAGTGTGTCTAAAATATTTATATTGCTTGGTAGTATGTCAAGCTTTATGCTGGGTTCGGTTTTGGTTTTACCAGCCGATAAAGAGAAGATTGTATTAATATTACCACTATAATTCAAATCGAGCCAGTTGTTCCAGTTAAAATTGGTGTATATGCTATCGTTATAAATATTTGTGCTTATGTAAAAATTTTTGAGGCTGTATTTTTTATTGTACTTAAATTCATTTGAAGTAATGTTAACAGCTATTTTATTGTTTTTTGTAAATGCTTTTAAATTTACATTGCTTATTTTTCTGTCAAAAAATTCAATCTGGTCTGATTTTAGCGATAAATCTATTTCTTGTTTTTCTCCGTTAAAATTACCTGTTATGTATGAGCCCGGTGATATTTTTATATCGGGGGCAATCAATTTTGTTAACGGATGCGGATAGTCGGCCACTATGTTAAATGAAAAATTATTGTTGTAGTCGGGTTTTGTCGGGGCAACGCCCGATGATGGCAGGTAGTTGCTAATTAATGTTTTAAGGCTTCTGATTAGGGTAAGCGAGTTATAATCGCCTTTAATATCTGCCTGAATGTATTCTGAACAAAAAATCAACTCTTTACCCTCTTTAACAGGTTTTGATGTTATTATTATACTATCGGTTGCAAAATATGAGGTGTCGTCAAAATAAAAAATGTCCGATATTTGAATTTCTCCGGTAGTATTATCAACATTGTTTCCAATAAAATCGGCTTTTATTATTAATGATAAATTTGCCGAAGTGTCTTTTTTGTTGATACCTATTTTGTATAAATTGGCATAATAAAGGTTAAGCAAAAAATCATATGATGGCAGAGTGTCAAAATTCAGGGCTCCATCAAAATCAAACCTAAGTTTAGGGTCGTATGATGATACCCTGCCTACAAACTTGTCTTTGTTTATATGACCGCTAATGCCAACCGAGTCAATTGAGTATTTGCTATAATTAAAGTGGTCAATATTTCCTGAAATCTCAAAATCGGGACCTTTGTCTTTAGAGAACGAGCCGTTTGCATTTATATCAAAACCAATTTCGCCAATTTCGCTATTATCAAACAATAGGTCGAGGTAAAGCGGTGTTGCTTTTGTGTTTCCTTCTAACCAAATAACGCCCGAATCCTCATCTTTTTTTAAAGTTAAGTCAACCTCTATTTGCCCTAACCTTGATAAAACCTGTCCGTTATTGTATAGGTTGTAGTAATTGCCGTTTATAATCCCGTTGTACGACACATCTCCAAGTATCGATAATTGATTGGGGATGGCTGTTGTGTCATAATCAAAATAGTTGTTTATAATATATGTGATATCCTGCTTGTTTGTGAACAAACTCTGTATGTTAAAGCTATAGCTGATGCTTTTAGGTTTTTGCAAATTTATAATACTAAAATCGCACAATAAGCTGCTCTCTTTTCCACTATTTAATTTTATCAATTTCCCTTGAATTTTGTCTTTATTTCCGTTTACTACACCCGATAGGCTCAAAATATCGTTGCTATTTTTATATTTAGGGATAATAGCTGCAAAATCGCGCAGTATAATTTTTGACGAGCTGATTTTTGTAATGTATGAAAAAGGTTTAAAACTGTTATTGCCTTTATTGATGCTATTTGTTTTGTTAGGTAGATTAATAATTGCAAACTCCATGTTTAAATGAGAATTTGGCATAAGAAAGTTTAAATCGTATATTTTTATAATGTTTTGTTTTTTATTAATGAGGGCAGAGAAATTGCTTAAAAAAGGTTTTTTGTCAATGCCCGACTCAAAATGGTTTATGGTTAATTTTTGTTGAGTCGAATCAATATAAATATCGGCTGCTTTTAATGATATGTTATTTAGATAATGATTAATGCCTTGCAGATTATTAAAATTTATTGAGCTGTTTGTTATCGAAAACTTTTTACATTTTACTAACCAATTAAAATTTTGCGATTCACCGGTTTTTAGTTTATCAATAATATAAGTAAAATTAAAATTTGAATCGTTTGTTTGATAAATATTGCCATAAATATCTTTTGCAATTATATTTTCGAGCGATATTTTTTTATTATTCAAATCAATATCGTTTATCAAAATTTCTAATCGGCGAATGTAAAGTAGGGTATCATTGGCCTCATCTTCAAAGTATAAATTGCGAATTATCAAATTACGGTTTATCCCGTACCGTATTCTGTCTATTGAAATATTGGTGCCTATCTCTTTCGATAAATTTTTAATAAGCTTTTTTGCTGCCGCTGTTTGAATGGCAGGGCTGCGCATGGCTGCCCATACGGTAATTATTATTCCTGCAATTATAAGAATAAATATAGCTAATATTTTAGCAGTTTTTTTAATACTTTTGTGTTTTTATTATGATATTTGAATGCTTCCCTTTAATAACGAAGCGCAAAAATAATTTAAAAGCTTAAATATAAGCAGAAAAGATGCCAAAAATTTGAGTTTAACATACATTTTTATGAGTATAAATATTTTAGGGATAGAATCATCGTGCGACGACACGTCTGCTTCGGTTATTACCGATGGGGTTGTAAAATCAAATTATATTGCCAATCAAGATGTTCATATAAAATATGGAGGTGTTGTTCCGGAGTTGGCATCAAGGGCGCATCAGCAAAATATAATACCGGTTGTTGATATGGCAATAAAGCAAGCCGGACTTACGCCCGATGATATTACGGCAGTAGCTTTTACACGCGGTCCGGGTTTATTGGGTTCGTTGCTTGTGGGCAGCTCATTTGCCAAGGGGTTTTCATTGGCGCAAAATATTCCTATGGTCGAGATAAACCATTTACAGGCACATGTTTTGGCGCATTTTATAAAAACCGATAAAGATGATACAAATCAGCCCGAATTTCCGTTTTTATGCTTACTTGTTTCGGGCGGGCATTCGCAGTTGGTTGTTGTTAAAAACCACCTTAATATGGAAGTTGTAGGCTCAACAATTGATGATGCTGCCGGCGAAGCGTTTGATAAGTGTGCTAAAGTTATGGGTTTGCCATACCCGGGCGGACCATTAATTGATAAGCTTGCAAAGCAGGGCAACCCAACAAAAATGAAATTCTCAAAACCTAAAATTGATGGTTATAATTATAGTTTTAGCGGGTTAAAGACAAGTTTTTTATACCATATTCGCGATAATATTAAATTAAATCCCAATTATATCGACGATAACAGGGCCGATTTATGCGCATCGCTTCAAAATACCATTATCGATATTTTAATGGATAAGCTTAATAAAGTGGTAAAAGACATGGATATAAAAGAGGTGGCAGTAGCCGGCGGGGTTAGTGCAAACTCGGGATTGAGAAAAGCATTAATTGATTATGGCAAGCATAATAGTTTAAAAGTGCACATACCTGAGTTTGCCTTTACTACCGATAATGCTGCAATGATTGCCATTACAGGTTACTACAAGTATTTAAAGGGCGAATTTGCCTCGCAGGATATTACACCTCTTGCACGGTTCGGAATAGAGTAAGGGTACTTCTATATTCAAACAAGATAGTTTGTTAATTTCAGAGGCCTAATAGTTTTTTTTAATCTGTTAGGTTTTTATTGTTGATATTAAAAAAAATGGAATTGCCCACATAAATATGACATTAAACATAACATTATAGAAAATATGAGATTAACATCCAATTTTAATTGGGTGAAAAAATGTAAGATATTCCCCTCCCTGATGAATCAGGGTGTTAATCTCATATTTTTGTATCAATCATAACTATATGGGCAATTCAAAAAAAAAAATTTAAAGCAATTGTAACGTTAATGATTTTATAGCGACATAGTGAGAAACTAATATTATAAAAACCAAATTAGATATGAAAAGATATTTTTTAAGTATTTGCTTAGGGTTGGCAATTAGTGTTGTGGGGGCACAAAATAATTATAACCCTAATGAAAAATTACCCTTAGACCCAAATGTGCGTTATGGAAAGTTAGATAATGGCTTAACATACTATGTATTGCATAACGAAGAGCCCAAGGACAGGGTAAGTTTTTATATTGTACAAAATGTAGGTGCAGTTCTTGAAAATGACGAACAGAATGGTTTAGCTCATTTTTTAGAGCATATGGCATTTAATGGTACCGAGAGTTATCCTGAAAAGGCAATGTTAAAATACATGGAATCATACGGCGTGGCATTTGGGCGCAATATTAATGCATATACCAATGTTGACGAAACGGTATATAATTTAAGCGGCGTGCCGGTTGATAATGAGGATTTGATAGACTCAACCCTTTTGGTATTGCATGACTGGTGTAACTATTTATTGCTGACTGATGAGGAGATTGATAGTGAGCGTGGTGTTATTCATGAGGAGTGGCGTACACGCCATAGTGGCAGGATGCGTATCTATTTAGAGAGTAATAAATATTTGTATCAAGGCTCAAAATATGCCGAGCACGATGTGATAGGACTTTTAGATGTTATCGATAATTTCAAATATCCGGTAATTCGCGATTTTTATCATGATTTTTACCGCACCGACTTGCAGGCTATTATTGTAGTAGGAGATATTGATGCAGAGGTTATCGAGAATAAAATAAAGGAGATGTTTTCGCCAATTCCGGCAGTTGAAAATCCCAAAGAGCGAAAATATTTTGACGTGCCCGATAACAAAGAGCCAATTGTAGGTATTGTTACCGACCCCGAGGCGCCCAATATTATGTTTAAACTTTACTTTAAACATAAAGCAACACCTTTTACAGATAAAAATATGGAGTATTATCACGAGGGTTTGTTAGGTGATTTGTATTCACAAATGATTGGGGCGCGTTACTCTGAATTAGTGCAAACCGGTAATCCCCCGTTTGTTTATGCATATGCTGCATATTATAATATAGTGCGTTTAATGGATGTTTATAACATTGGGAGTGCCTTAAAGGAAGATAATATATTGGGTGGTATTGAAGCGGCTATGACCGAAAACGAAAGGGTGTTGCGTTATGGTTTTGAACCAACTGAGCTTGAGCGTGCAAAAGTAGCTTTATTAAGCGATTTGGAGAAAGAATATAAAGAGCGCAACAAGCAAAATAGCGACCGTATTGCTCGTGTATTGCAAAATAATTATCTAAAAAATGAACCTGTGCCGGGCATTGAGTATGAATTTGAACTGGCTAAAAAAATGTTGCCAAATATTTCGGTTAAAGAGGTAAACGAATTGGCAAAAAAATGGAACACCAAAGAGAATATGGTTGTTGTATTGTCGGGACCCGAAAAGGAAGGTTTGGTTTACCCGTCTAAAGCAAAAATTTTGGGTGTTATGGCAAAAGTTAAGCAAATGAAGGTTACTGCCTATGAAGATAAAGTAATGGATAAACCTTTAATTGCTGAAATGCCAAAACCGGGCAAAGTAGTTAAACAAAACACACTTACCGATTTTGATGCAACCGAATGGGTGCTTGACAATGGTGCCAAAGTTGTAATAAAAAATACCAATTTTAAAGATGACGAAATAAACCTTGAGGTTTACAGTACCGGTGGAAGCTCGTTATATGATGTTGACGATTTGCCATCAATTCAAATGCTTGGCGTGTTTGTGGGGGCATTCGGTGTTGGCGAATTTGACAACGTAAGCTTAGATAAAATGCTAACCGGCAAGGTGGTGCATGTTAACCCTTATGTTAATGAATTATATGAAGGCTTTTCAGGAAAATCATCGGTAAAAGATTTTGAAACACTATTGCAGTTGCTGTATTTGTATTTTGAAAATCCTCGATTTGACCAAGATGCATTTAATGCCTTTAAAACAAGATATATAGCTTATGTGGCAAGCATGGATGCCGATGTGAATAAAATATTTCACGATTCGGTGTCGATGATAACCACCGACTATAATAAGCGCACAATACTGTTTAATACAAAAATGATTGAGAAGCTTGATTTTGCTTCGATGGAGCGTATTTATAAAGAGCGTTTTGTCGATGCCGGCGATTTTACTTTTGTGTTTGTTGGCAACATTAAAGCCGATGAAGCTAAAAAAATGATTGAAACATATATTGGCGGAATAAAATCGGTTAACAGAGAGGAAAATTGGAAAGATACCGAAGTAAATTATCCCGAAAAGGATACATATAAAGCGTTCAGCAAACAGATGAAAACACCAAAAACAACAATATATATTAAGCTACATGGCGATAATATTGAGTTTAATGCCGAAAATCGCATCTATTTTGACGTAGTGGCTAAGCTGCTTGACAAACGATACCTTGAAGAGGTTAGGGAGAAAGAGGGCGGAAGCTATGGAGTAGGAGTGAGGGCTGCGGTAAGCCACTACCCAAAACAGGAGTATGCGCTTACAATTAGTTTTGACACCGACCCTGCTAAAGCCGAAAAACTTAAGGGTATTGTATATGACGAAATTGACAAATTATATACCGATGGTGTTAGGCAAAGCGATTTAGATGAGGCAAAAATGAATTTATTAAAAGTCCGCCAAGAGAATCTTCGCAAAAATGGATATTGGATGAATTCAATAATGCATTATTACAATCACAATGAGGTTATCGTTGTTCCGGCAGCATTTGAGGATATTGTAGATAGTATTACCAAAGAAAAAGTTGAGGAGTTTGTTAGAAAATATTTGAGCAAACCGGGCAAAATTGAAGTGGTAATGACTCCAACTGAATAATTGTTTAGTTTTTTTATAGGTTAGAAACCTCTGGGCATTTTTGTCTGGAGGTTTTTTAGTTTTATACGATTTTCAAACTAAATTAACCCGTTCTCTTTTTTAATATCATCAATCCATTTTTCTAAAACGGGGGCCTTATAGTTTTGCATAACTTGCAATGCTTGTGTAGGTGTATCAACAAATTGCGCAATGGCCGCATGTGGTGCTAAAACCATTTTTTCAGTTATCATATTATTGATATGCGATTTTAAAAAATTGTAAAAACCGTTGGTATTTATTATGGCAATTGGTTTTTTATGAAACCCCAATTGGGCAGCGGTTAAAACCTCAAAAAGCTCTTCAAGCGTACCAAAACCACCGGGCAATGCAATAAAACCATCGGCTAATTCGGCCATTTTTGCTTTGCGCTGCTGCATTGTGTCAACCGTTATCAATTGTGTTATGTTTTTTTGCGTAAGGTGTTTTTTTGCCAAAAAGTGTGTAATCACACCTGTAACCTTACCTCCATTATTTAACACCCCTTCGGCTGCGGCTTTCATTAAACCAACATTTGCACCACCATAAATTAAGTTAATACCATTATTTGCCAATACAGCACCCAACTGTTTGGCAACCTGTATATATTCAGGATTTGCACCTAAATTTGAACCACAAAACAAACAAATCTGCTTCATAAAATCTATCTTTAAAGTAATAATGTAATATCCGCAAACTATTATTAACTATCAAGTAATTTAGTTAAATCTTGCGACTATTATTATGGGTTTTATTGTAAAATAATCAATTAATCTATCAATTTAACATTTTATTAACCTAAAACCTTTAAACTTTTATTGTAACTTTGTGGCAGCTCGAAAAGCTTTTTTTTAAATATTAGAAATAGTTTTTCGTTAGGTTAACCCCTCTAATTATTAAAATTTAATATTATGATTAAAAAACTATTTCTGAGTGTACTATTAACCGGTTTTATTTTTTCGTTAACAGGTTATGGTCAACTGTTTAACGACGATGTTTACAAATTTTCAAAAGTATTGGGATATATTGATAATTTTTATGTTGATAGTGTTAACAAAGAAAAGCTGGTTGAAGATGCCATTGTAGAAATGCTTAAAGAGTTAGACCCTCATTCGGTATATATAACCAAAGACGACGTAAAAAAAATGAACGAGCCGCTAAAAGGCAGTTTTGATGGTATTGGTGTTCAGTTTAATATAATGAACGATACTTTATTGGTTGTTTCGCCTGTATCGGGCGGGCCATCGGAAAAGATTGGTATTTTAGCCGGCGACAGAATTGTAACTATTGATAATGAAAATGTTGCAGGCATTGGACTTACCAACCAAATGGTTTTTGACCGTTTAAAAGGAAAAAAAGGTACTAAGGTTGTGGTTGTGATAAAAAGGAGAGGGGTGAAGGAGCTGCTTGATTTTGAGATTATACGCGATAAAATACCTATTTATAGTTTAGATGCCTCATATGTGGTTGATAAAAAGAAGGGTGTGGGTTACATTAAACTCAACAGATTTTCGGCAACTACCATGAAAGAGTATAACGAAGCTGTTGCAAAGCTTAGAAAAGAGGGGGTTGAGAATTTAATTATTGACCTTACAAATAATGGTGGAGGCTACCTTAATATGGCGCATGATTTGGCCGACGAGTTTTTAAAACAGGGGCAAATGATAGTTTATACTGAAGGGATAAAAAGCCCGCGGCAGGATTTGCGTGCCACTAAAGTGGGAAGCTTTGAGCAAGGCAGGGTGGTACTAATGGTTGACGAGGGTTCGGCGTCGGCAAGTGAAATTGTAAGCGGAGCCATTCAGGATTGGGACAGAGGTGTTTTGGTTGGAAGAAGAACTTTTGGAAAAGGGTTGGTGCAACGCCAATTGAACTTGCCCGATGGCTCGGCAATGAGACTGACTATTGCACGGTATTATACCCCTACCGGCAGGTTAATTCAAAAATCGTACAAAGGTGGTAGCGATGCTTATCATAAAGATTTGATTAACAGGTATAATAATGGCGAGCTGTCAAATGAGGATTCTATCCATTTTCCTGATTCGTTAAAATATGCAACATTGGTTAGCGGACGGGCAGTTTATGGCGGAGGCGGTATTATGCCCGATATTTTTGTGCCTATTGATACAACAGATTATTCCGATTATTACCGCGATTTAATCCGAAAAGGTATTATTAACAGGTATGTGCTTAAGTTTATGGATGAAAATAGGAAAAGCCTTGAAGATAAATATCTGGGAAAGGACAAAGATAAGGAGTTTAGCTATTTTAAAAAGCATTTTGAAATTGACGATGAGTTTCTTAATGGTTTTATTGAATATGCAAAAAATGAGAAACTTGAGTTTAATGAAGAGGAGTATAATAGAAGCTTAAATCATTTAAAGATTAATTTAAAAGCACTAATTGCACGCGATTTGTTTACAACAAGTGAGTTTTTTGAGGTTTTTAATGAAAAAAATGCAATCTATCGCCAAGCTGTAAAAGTTATGCTCGATGAGAATCTATATAATTCGCGACTTACAAAATCGGAATAACAAGGTTGAAGAAGTGGAGGCCGGAGAGCGGAGAACGGAGACCGGAGACTGGAGGCCGGAGAGCGGAGAACGGAGATTTGTGCCTAATGTAAATATAACAGTACCAATACTTTGTGCTTAATACTCAATACTATAAATGATAAAATGGTTTTTTGAAAATTGGATTGAAATAGTTGCCGTAACTACAGGATTAGCCTACATTTTTTTATCTATCAAGCAAAATATTTGGTGTTGGTTATTTGGTATTATCTCATCGGGTTTATACCTGTTTGTTTTTTTCCACACAAAAATATATGCCGATATGTTGCTTATGGCCTATTATGTTATAATGGGTATTTACGGGTGGTTTCATTGGGCGCGCATTAACAGTTCAAACAATAATTCAGAGCTTCCTGTATTACGGTTGAATACTCGCGAAATTTTGATTTTGTTTGTGGTAACAGCAATATTATTTGTGGCAATTGCACAGTTTCTAATCTATTTTACCGATTCAACAATTCCGTGGGTTGATGCGTTTACCACCTCGTTAAGCTTTACCGCCACATGGATGCTGGCACGTAAAATTTTGGAGCATTGGATTATTTGGGTTATTGTTGATGCGGTTTCGATAGGGCTCTATTTTTATCGCGGGTTATATGCAACTATTATACTGTTTGCAATATATACAATAATGGCTGTAATAGGATATTTTGAGTGGAACAGGCAATATTTAATAAACAATAATCAAGGTAAAACAAAATAATACCTAAATTGAGTGATTTGGAATAAAAAAGATTGCCAATGCTGTGGTACA
>CAYQPP010000021.1:0-21441 GCA_964419235.1 uncultured Bacteroidales bacterium | reverse complement strand
TACTTGGAATTTATAAAACAATGGAGCATTTCACAGGTCATAATAAAAAATAACATTTAAAATATAATTTAAGATGAAAGATACATCAAAAGATATAATTATTCAGCATATTGAAAATCAAAGAGATTTTTTTGCAACGAATAAAACAAAAGATATTAATTTTAGGTTAGAGCAACTTCGTAAACTTAAAAATGCAATTCTAAAAAATCAAGAAAAAATTGAAAGTGCATTGTGGGAAGATTTACACAAATCGCCCGAAGAATCATATCTGACCGAGATAAGTATTGTAACAGGAGAAGTTGACAACCATATAAAACATCTGAAAAAGTGGGCAAAACCAAAAAGAGTATCAACACCTTTGCATTTATTGCCTTCTTCGAGTAAAATAATTTTTGAACCACTCGGTTTATCCCTTATTGTAGCACCTTGGAATTATCCTTTTCAGTTATTAATTAATTCTTTGGTTGGTTCAATTTCGGCAGGTGGTTGCAGTATTCTAAAACCATCGCCGGATGCTCCAACAATTGCAAAGGTAATGCAGGAAATGATTGAAGAAACTTTTGAATCTAATTATATTGCAGTTGTTCAAGGCGGTAGAGAAACAAATACAATTCTGTTTAATGAACGTTTTGATATTATATTCTTTACAGGTAGCCCAAATGTCGGAAAAGTTGTAATGAAAGCCGCATCGCAACACTTAACGCCGGTTGTGTTGGAATTAGGTGGCAAAAGCCCTTGTATTGTAGATGCTGATGCAAATATTAATATTGCAGCAAGACGTATCGCTTGGGGAAAAATGATTAATGCAGGTCAAACTTGTATTGCTCCTGATTACCTTTTTGCTCATAGTTCAATTAAAGATGAGTTATTGGATAAAATTGCCAATAACATTAAAGAAATGTATGGCAATAATATTAAAGAAAGTCGTTTTTATCCACGCATTGTTAATCAAAAGGCAATTGACCGATTAGAAAAATTGATGAACCAAGGAAAAATACATTCAGGCGGAGAAATTGACGAAAAAGAAAGATTTATTGCACCCACAATTATTGATAATATAAATCCCGGTTTTTTGATAATGCAAGAAGAAATATTTGGACCTATTTTACCTGTAATGACTTTTGAGCATATTGATGAAACTATTGAATACATTAATAAAAATGAAAAGCCATTAGCATTTTACTATTTTGGCAAAAACAAAAATGCAAAAAATGTTTTAGCAAAAACAACTTCGGGGGGTGCTTGCATAAATGATACCCTAATGCATATTACAAACCATAATTTACCTTTTGGTGGCGTTGGCAATAGCGGATTGGGTAAATATCACGGACAGGAAAGCTTTTTAGCATTTAGTAATAAAAGAGCTATTGTAAATACTCCTACTTGGATTGATTTACCTTTGAAATATGCACCGTTTAAATATTTCAAATTGATTAAAAAAATAGTTTGATTATAAACGTGCTACGACTGCCAATAATGTATATAAGACATTGGGTAATAAGTGGTTGAATTGGAAAATTATGAACATAAACAAACGGCACAGTAAATTAAAAGTGGGTATTTCAAAACGCCCAACACCTTATATGCTTACCGTTATGCTATTTTAATTCTTTTCTAAGCCTTGCCACCGGAATATCTAACTGCTCGCGGTATTTTGCCACCGTTCTGCGGGCAATTTCGTACCCTTTGTCTTTTAGCAATTTGGTAAGTTTTTCGTCGGTAAGCGGTTTTTGCTTGTTCTCGCCTGATACGGCCTCCTCTAAAATGCTTTTTACCTCGCGCGCCGAAACCTCTTCGCCGCTTGTGGTTTTCATGGACTCGGAAAAAAACGACTTTAAAGATAGAATCCCAAAATCGGTTTGGATATATTTGCTGTTTGCCACCCTTGAAATTGTTGAAATATCGAGCCCTGTAACATCGGCTATATCTTTTAATATCATTGGCTTGAGTTTCTTCTCATCGCCATCCAAAAAATACTCTTTTTGATACTTGAGTATTGCATCCATTGTTAAGAGCAGTGTTGTTTGCCTTTGCCGAATAGCATCAATAAACCATTTTGCCGAGTCGAGTTTCTGCCTAACAAAAGTAATTGTCTCCTTGTCTTGCCTATTTTTCTTTTTTTTCTTTTGTGCCAACGTTTCAAGCATATTGGCATAAACACGGCTCAACCTTAAATCGGGTACGTTTCTTTCATTCAGCAGCAAATCCAGTTCTCCGTCGTGGTTTTCAAGCGTAAAGTCGGGTATAATTGGTCGTGACGATTGGTCGCGGGAGTCGCTAAAAGAGCCACCCGGCTTAGGGTTTAACCTTAATATTTCATCTAATGCGCCTTTAAGCTCATCTTCGCTAATGTCCAGCTTATTTAAAATTTTATCGTAATGCTTACGGGTAAATTCGGTGAAAAACTCATCGAGTATTTTTTGTGCAAGCTCGGTACTATCATTGCGCTGCTCTATTTTTTGTATCTGAATCAATAAGCATTGCCGCAAATCGGTGGCACCCACCCCGGGGGGGTCAAAATCTTGAATTATTGAAAGGATTTTTTGCAACTGCTCAACTGTGGTTTCAATATTTAGCGAAAAAGCCAAATCATCAACAATAGCATCTAAATCGCGGCGCAAATATCCGTCATCATCAATATTGCCAATAATATATTCGGCCAGCTTTTGCTCAAATTCGCTCATTGCCCTTAAGCCCAATTGCCTAATCAAACTCTCATGAAAAGTGGTGCCAAGCGAAAATGGTATCTCCTTTCTTTCATCATCTTTTGAATAATTGCTTGCCCTTAATTTGTATGATGGAGTATCGTCCTCATCTGCGAGATACTCCTCAATCGAAAATTCATCTTGCTCCTTTTCGTCAGGCAAATTTTCATCATCAGAATTGTCAAAATCAGCATCGGGGTTTCCCTCCTCCAAAGCCGGATTCTCTTCTATCTCTTTTTTTATACGCTGATCGAGCTGCATAGTAGGCACCTCAAGCAGCTTGATTAACTGTATCTGCTGTGGCGATAATTTTTGTAATAGCTTATGTTGTAACCTTTGTTTAAGCATTCATTAAAATTTTCTCAATAAAATATTAAATGCTTATCCGCATACTTACCCAATCAACTCTTCCGCCCTTACAGGGCTGAGTTTCACAAAACCACATTAAACACAGGGCGTTGCCCTGTACTAATGTTTTAGAGGCTTTCAGCCTCAAGTTTTCAAACTTTAGGCAAACAAGCGGATAAGCATAAAATATTATTCCTTTTGCAAGATACTCAATTTACATTTTATTAAACAAAAAAGGATACTCTTTTGTTGCACCCGGTTAATAAAATATTTTAATGAATATTAGGGCTTGCCTATATAATAACGCCACCCGGAGAGCAGTGTTACAAATGCTTTATTATAATATTTAATAAATTGATAAATAAGCAGACAAGCTTTTATATTTTAACTAATTTAATGGTTTTTGACAGTCTATTTTCAAAATTTATTTGAATAAAATAGATGCCTTTATTGTTTTGGTTATCCTGATACCAAGTTTCTTCAAAAGTTCCTGTATTGCAACGCCCATCATAAATTGTTTCAACCAACCTGCCTTCAATATCAAAAATATTTATTTGCACATGCTGTAATTTGTTACAACTCCACCTAATGGTGGTTTGACCTTGCGATGGGTTTGGGAAGCATGACACGGCAACCGCCCTGTCGGCTTTTGCTTTTTCGGGTATTTCAACATAATAATCATTGTCGGCTCCGGGTGTACCACTATTAACCGATGCTTTCCAGTTTGCCCCCTTTGAGTTGTCGGAATATGGATTTTTAAGCGAAATGGTTTGGCTACTGTTGATTTCGGGCCAAGGGCTCTCCTTTAAATATAAAACCGAGTCGATAAGCAGGCTGTTTTTGTCATAAAGCAGTATCTTATCGCTTGTACCGCTCAGCCCAAATTCAATATTACCTATAACATTAGTTACTGCCGGATAAACTTCAGTAAACTTGGTTAGGTTTTTACAAACAACCAAATACCTTTTTTTTGCAATTACTGTACCCATTGGTATTTTAAAAACATTGTTATCGCTATCTTTAAGTATCCAATTTGATATATCGATATTTGTTGCCGTTGAGTTATAAAGCTCAACCCAGTCGCCACAATCATGCCCACTTGCCGATTTATAGTTTATTTCGTTAACAACAATGCTGTTGTAATTATTGTTTGATGCTTTAAAAACTGCCTTTAGCTCAATTCCCGATGCGGGTATTAATATATGCAATTGTGAAAGGGTTGAGTTGCTCCCCTCCCAATGAGAGAACTTATAACCCGGGTTTGCAATTGCCTTTATTGTTACTTTGTTGTCTTTAAAATATTTGCCTGTCCACGGAAAACCGGTAAGGTTATTTAATGAATTAACAGCAACCGTGCCTTGCTTAACGTCTGACACATTTACAGTTAGCTCAACAATACCGCTTAGCGAAAACCGCGAATTGATATGAGCCCTCATGTATTGCGGCCTGTTTACGGCAAATACCCTCATGTTTTCTACATTATCGTTAAAATAGTCAATATTATTCCATTTTGCGTTGTGGTACGGAATTTCATCACTAATATTACTGCTTAAACTATCAATTAAATATTCAACTTTATCTGTTAAAAAGTTATAATTCAGCCTATCGGCAAAACGGTTTATAAACTCATTTTTAAACTTGTTGTTTTTAAGCAACGACCTTAGCAAAAATGTTGACCACGGAGGATTTGGCCAATTGGGGCCATTTGTTTCCAAAGCAAAATCAAGTGTGTTGTTTTTATAGTTCTCTGCATTCCAAATACCAAAACCAAAATCGGTATCAAACAAAACCCACCTCCATTTGCCGTTTGCCATTTGCGGACGCCAAAATTTTATATTATTGCCCGGCCAGTCGGTATTGTCAAGGTAAATTTGGGCAATTTCATAATCCATAAAATTTGTTATATCCATAAGCTTGCAAACCGAGTCGTAATTTGAATTATTGCTAAGGTTGTTCGATTGGATAAAACTAATCATGTTATTATAGTGATCTGCCGACCCTTCGCCTGCCCATGCATTGCCTTCAAGTATGTCAACCTTATCGGCATCAACAAAATTGTAATTATTTGCAAAGTAGTTTTCGTTAACTTTTTCGCGCATATTTAACATACCCCAATATGTGCCGTTTAAATAAACAATGGTGGGTTGATAAGCCTGCCTGTCAATATCAATCTCGCGCATTAATCCGGTCATCATGGCATCTCTAAAATAGGTGTTGTCCCAGTCGTCGCCTGAGTTGCGCAAAATTACCGATTTATAACTTTTGTTATCCCTTTCGCTAAAAAAAGGGTATTTAAAAGACTTTTTTTCATAACAACTTCTTGCAAAAAGCGACATCGACTTTATGTCGTTTGCACGACTCCAGCCCCCAAAGACTTTGGTTCCGGCTGCCGATTTAAACAGTGAGTTGCCCTGTTTGTCAAAATACTCAAAATAGATGGGGCGTTCCCAATCCATCCAAAAATTTGCATTATAATTTGGTTCTTCAGCCTCAGCATTTGGACCCAATACCAAAATACCGTAATTCCAGTCCCACAAATTATAAGGGTCGGTTGTCAACGATACAATGGGCAACTTAAAATCGCGGGGTTCAATTATGTAAGTCTCAATCGATGACGTTACCGACAATACGCTGTTATTTATTACCAATGCCCTAATTACCGTTGGTTGGGTTATGTTTATTGGCGATACATATTTATTAGAATTTACGGTTGGAACCGACCCGTCGGTGGAGTAATATATTTCTATGCCTGTGGCTGTACTTAATGCAACTTGTACAGGGGTATTGAATTTTCCTCCTAATGGCGAAAAAGTTACGGGTTGGTCAACAATACTGTCATAGCCATGTGTTGTATTTAAAGAGCCCGGTGTTGACTCCGAAAAATAGAACCAGTTATCTTCCCCGTCGTCAACCCTTCCGTATGAAATGTTTGTTGGCAAAACAATACTATCGGTTTTATCTATTAATATATTATCGGCATCCGACAAAAACAGGCGCTCGCCATCCGACGAAATTTTAAAATTGGTATGCAGAATTTTATTATCCATCTCTAAAACCTCAGGCATGGTGTTTTCCGATACCGGAGAGTTATAGCCTACCGACAAAAACGGTATTAATGTTAAATCGTTAGAGCCTGTGGAGTAGTTATGCACTTGTAGTGCCAAAATATTTTCGCCCTGCAATAAAAAATCGTTAAAATTTGTAATATCGTACTTAACCGGCGGATTGCCGTTAACTATAAGTGGTTCGGTATAATCGTCGGCAGTTTGGTTATAAGCAATATCGCTATTTGGGGAACCAAGATTTGTCCGTGCAATTTCATTTCCGTTTATGTAGGCAACAAAACCATCGTCAAAATCAACATGGAGTATCAACTCTTTAATTTCGTCTAAATCGTCTATTTGAAAACTTTTTCGCACAAAAACCGATAATACACCACCCTCAATTAATGTAGAATCGTCGTTGTCGCCATAGCCAAAACCCGATGGCCCTTTATCCCAACCGCTTGCATCAAATTCTGCTGTTTTCCAGTTGTCGGGTATTTGTTGTGTGCCTATCGAATATGAAAATGTGTCGCCTTGGGTTATAATATTTTTATAGTATATCATCTCTGTGCGGTTTTTACCCGATGCAAAAACCAGCATTGTTTCGTGTGGATTTAGGTTTACCGATGGAAATTCCCATTTCCCAAAATTGTTTGAATCGTCTGAAATGGAGTAGTTCAGCAAATTAACACTATTACTGCTCGGGTTGTATAACTCAAACCAATCGGGCGAGTCTTTGTCTTCGTCGAGCAGATTGTTATTTACGGCGCAAAATTCATTTATTTTAATCGATTGTGCCGATGCTTCAATAAAAATACCAACACACAATATAATGGCAAACAGAGTTTTATTCATTTTATTTAGTATATCAAAATAGTAATTTATTTGGCAAATGTATTCACAAAATAAATACAAAACAAAATAAAGAAAATTCTTAAAGTTGACTATCCCCTTGGCAAAGCCAAAGGAAATTCTTTTGATTAAATACTAATTCGCGGTATTTAATAATAGCCCTTTTTTTAATGGAATAAGCAACAAATTTACCTGCAAATAATAATCTGCCAAAAAGCAATTATTTAAATGTTATTGTTAACTGGCTTATTTTAAACGGATTGTAAGGAACCAACACTTCAACATTACTTGCCAGTTCAGTATAACTATCATTGGGGGCTTCGCCTCCCTGAATAAAGCCGGCACTATTAAAAAACCCGGGAGCTTCTGTATCTACTAATAATGTGTCCAATGTTTCCTCGCTTGGATAAACACCATATGTTTGAAATACCCATTCACGTATTTGGGTAGTAAACACGTTTTTAATAGAATTATCAACCAATAAAACTGGGCGGCTCGACTCATCCAATGAGCTTAAAGGCAATCCTACTTCTGCAACACCAATATTTGTGTTATTGTTGCCCGAAGCCACAAAAGCCCAACTAAACCCTTTTGGTTCCTCTAAAAACAGGTATGCGTCGGGGTGATTTGAATTTCCGTAAACATCAACAATATCGCCGGTTTTGCCTACAAACATTTTTAGGTTATCCATATGGAATCTATTGGTTTGGTCTTGCTTCCAATTTGTTATTGAAACAATCATTGAAGCCTCATATCCATATTCGCCTGCTTCAGAATACTCTATTTTAAATATAGTTTCATTCATATTGTTAGTACTCGAATTATCCCAGTTTTTTGGTTTTAAAATAGCTATCCCCTTTATAGGATTTGTATTCCAAAAAACTTGTAATGCTTTTCCTCCATCGGCATTGCTTTCATTATCAGCATCGGTTATAGTTAACTGATGCTGCCATGTAACGCCTTCAAAATCTGAATTGTCAACTATTACAATATTTTTTATGCGACCATCATCTTCGCCGGTAAAATTAAATTCGTTGGGTTTGTTTAACCCATAAACACTTATTGCTTTCATAATTTCTTCAACAAATTCAGCGGCAGCTTCGCCAACATGAATAAAATTATTTAAATGCTGATAAACCTCTTTACCCGAAAAATCGTTGCTATTAGCACTTTTTAATGATGACGATTGACTAATTGATGACGGGATATCAACTTTAAAACTTGTCGGGAAATTGGTATTATCCGGTATTTCAGTTGTTGTGTCTGACTCGCAATATGTGAATACTGTAGCAATTAACAGCACACTTAGTAAATGTAAAATGTTTATTGTTTTCATGGCTTTATGTTTTAAGTTAAAATTAATTGTACGGTAATGCCCAATTTTAAGTTACATTATATCAATCAATACCTAATGTGTGGGTTTTAAAATATTGTTACTACTTTGTTGAAATAATATGTTGATATTCAAATAATTTTGTGGGTTATCTATTTTTAAGTTAACTCTTTGGTAAAATTGTAGGTTAAACCCCGAATCAAGTTTGGAACAAGTTCTGTATCTTGCAGTACGTAACTATTTAAATGCCAACACTTACTGCAAATAGTTAACATTTTCTCATGAATAATGCAGGTTAAGTTAGCTAAATACTTTGCGCATCAGTAATTTCAGGCTAATGTCGGGTTAATGTAGTTGGATTGTACAAATAAAAAGTTGAATATTTGCTAAAAATATTTTTATGGAAATAGGAAAATTTATAAAAGAGCTAAGGCTAAAAAAAGGGTTAACTCAAGAAGAACTTGCTGAAAAAACAGATATTAGCGTTAGGACAATTCAAAGAATTGAGAATGGTGAAGTTGACCCAAGATTATACACTTTGCAATCAATAGCATCTGTTTTAGACATTGAATATGAAGAGTTGGCAAATCATGGTAAAGAGGATTCCGATGACAAAAAAGCAATGCAAAAGAATATATGGTTGCCCCTACTGCATTTAAGCGGTTTGCTTTTTTTGGTTTTTCCTCCTATTATTATTTGGATATGGAAGAAAGATGAAATTGAAAACATAAAAGAGCATGCAATAGACGTTATTAATTTTCAATTAAGTATGTTTATTTATTTTATTGCTGCGGGTTTTTTGGTGTTTATACTAATAGGCCTTCCAATAGTTATGCTTTTAGGCATTTATAGTACAGTTATTATTATTATAAATACTATTAAGGTGGCAAATAATCAGCCATATAAGTATCCAATAACAATAAATATAATAAAGCCATAATAATTATCGTTAAAACTCTGTAACTTCTTGTTTTAACAAGCGTCTATTATCCAAACTTCAACCTTAAAACCAATGGTACGAATTGAAAAATTACATAAGTCATATATCACAGGGTCAAACAGTTTGCATGTGCTAAAAGGCATCGACCTTGAAATTGCCGAGGGCGAAATGGTTTCGATTATGGGAAGCTCAGGCTCCGGAAAATCAACGCTTTTAAATATTGTGGGTATTTTAGATAATTACGATAAGGGGTCGTATTACCTAAACGGGGAGCTAATAAAAAACATGAGCGAGGCCAAGGCTGCCGTTCATCGAAACCGCACATTAGGCTTTGTGTTTCAGCAGTTTAACCTTATTTCGTTTAAAAATGCCTTAGAGAATGTGGCATTACCTCTTTATTACCAAAAAGTCAACCGCAAAAAGCGAAATATCATTGCAATGGAATATCTTGATAAAATGGGGCTAAAAGAGTGGGCGCACCACATGCCTAATGAATTATCGGGAGGCCAAAAGCAGCGTATTGCCATTGCCCGTTCGTTAATTTCAAAGCCAAAGGTTATTTTGGCCGATGAGCCAACCGGAGCTTTAGACACCTCAACATCATACGAAGTGATGGATATTTTGAAAGAGATTAACAATGAGGGCATTACCGTAATAATTGTTACTCACGAGCACGATATATCTGAAATGACATCGCGTGTTATTAGGCTGAAAGACGGACTTATAGAGTCGAATATTAAAAACGGAAAAAAACAGAAAACGCTTGTTGGTGCTTAAAACCTAACGGATTTTAACCTGAAATTTATAACTTTCTATTTATGTTCGATATTGATAAGTGGGATGAGATTTTCTCAACACTTAAAAAAAATAAACTTCGTACTTTTCTTACCTCATTTAGTATAGCATGGGGTATATTTCTGCTTATTATTCTTTTAGGCTCGGGCAATGGGTTACAAAACGCCGTTATGCGCAATTTTGAAAAAAGCGCAAAAAATTCTATCAAAATATGGGGCGGAAAAACCAGCATAAAGCATAAAGGCTTAGGCACCGATAGGGAGATAAAATTTACCAATAGGGATTATGAGATTTTACGCGACCAGATTGCTGAAATAGATCATATATCGCCTCAATTTAATATATGGGGAAATACGCGTGTTAGTTATAAAAAAGAGTTTGGCAATTTTAATATTCAATGCGTTTTGCCCGACCATAAAATTATTGAAGGCTCAAAAATTTTAGAGGGAAGGTATCTCAATAGAATTGATATTGTACAAAAACGCAAGGTTGTGGTATTAGGCGAAGAGGTATTTAAAGCCCTTTTTAAAAAAGACAGCTCGGTTGGAAAATACGTTAACGTAAACAATATTGCTTTTAAGGTTATTGGCGTATTTTCCGAAGGAAACGGATGGCAAAACAGAGGCGTGATTATGCCCTTTTCGGCAGCACAACAAATATTCAACGGTGGCGTAAGGGTATCGTCTATTGGTTTAACAACGGGCAATGCCACAGTTGAAGAGAATAAGATAATTGAAGAAAAAATACGAAAAAAACTTGCCGCAATACATTCATTTAACCCCGATGACCATAGTGCCATATATTTAAGAAACAACCTACAAAGATATGATCAAACACGCAAAGTGTTTTTGGGTATTAAAATGTTTATCTGGTTTATTGGCATAGGCACTTTAATTGCAGGTATAGTAGGCGTAAGCAATATTATGCTTATTGTTGTAAAAGACCGCACGAGAGAGATTGGTGTGAGAAAAGCCCTTGGGGCAACCCCATATTCGGTGGTTAGCCTAATAATTTCAGAAGCTGTTTTTATTACCACGCTGGCCGGATATTTTGGTATGGTGTTGGGAGTTGCCATTATGGAAGGAATTGATTTTTTAGTCGATCAGAGTATTGCCAATGCACCAGTTACATCAGATGCAGGGGGGCAGCCCATTATTTTTTTAAACCCTAATGTTGATATAGGAATTGCTGTTGGTGCTACCGCTTTATTGGTATTGTGCGGTGCTTTGGCAGGAATGATTCCGGCAATTAAAGCAGCACGAATCAGGCCTATTGAGGCATTGAGATATGAATAGCAATAAGTTAAACCTAAATAGTTATACAAAACACCTTTAATGTTTGACATAGAATTATATAAAGAGATTTGGCAAGCTATATCCAAAAATAAATTGCGCTCAACACTTACTGCGTTTGGCGTATTTTGGGGTATTTTTATGCTAGTGGCCTTAGCCGGAGCCGGAAACGGCTTGGAGAATGGTGTAAACAAGCAATTTGAAGGGTTTGCCACCAATGCCGCATTTATGTGGTCAGAATCGACAACGGTACCCTACAAGGGTTTTAAAAAAGGGAGAAGGTGGTATTTTGACAATGATGATATGGTATCGTTAATTTACAATGTCCCCGAAATTGAATATTTGGTGCCCCGCCTTAATGCCTACAAACAAAACAGCCCTAATAATGTAGCATATAACAATAAGTACGGTACTTTTCAAGTTCAGGGCGACTACCCTAACCTTGCCAAAGTTGAGCCTTTTAAAATGAGCAAAGGGAGGTTTTTAAATGAAATTGATATCAGGCAAAACCGCAAGGTATGTGTTATAGGCTCGCGCGTTGAGGAGGTACTTTTTAACAAAGGAGAAAACCCCATTGGTAAGTATATAAGGGTATCAGGCGTGTATTTTCAGGTTATTGGCGTAAGCAGCCCCGATGGAGACATGCAGATAGGGTATGATAAAAAAGAGGCCGTGCATATTCCGTTTACAACCGTGCAGCAAACTTTTAATTATGGCGATATTGTACACTACTTTTCATTTACGGCTAAAAAGAAATTCTCGGTATCCGACATCGAAAATAAGATAATTGACATACTAAAAAAACGTAATAGCATTTCGCCCGACGATGAAGGGGCTGTTGGCCATATTAATATCGAAAGGCAATTTAAAATGATGAGTTACCTGTTTTTGGGTATTAAAATATTAACCTATATAGTTGGCTTGGGAACGCTGTTGGCAGGCATTATTGGCATCAGTAATATAATGCTGGTTATTGTAAAAGAACGCACAAAAGAGATAGGTATAAAAAGGGCGTTGGGCGCAACCCCTTATAATATTATTCGCCAAATATTAATGGAGAGCACCCTGTTGACTTTAACAGCCGGTTATGTGGGGTTAATACTCGGTATTTTATTAAACGAAGGATTAAATGTAGCAATGCAGAGCAGCGACGGAGATTCAATATTTTTACACCCGGGCATTAGCCTGTCGTACGGATTAAACGCCTTGCTTATTTTGGTTATTGCAGGAGGCTTGGCAGGATTACTGCCCGCAAACCGTGCTGTACGGGTAAAACCAATTGATGCAATTAGAGAAGAATAAGAGGTTATAACTACTTATAAACACCTTAATAATGTTTGATAAAGAAAAATGGTTTGAGATTTTTGCTACTCTTCGGAAAAACAAACTCCGAACGGTACTCACTTCATTTAGCGTTGCTTGGGGAATATTTATTTTAATTATTCTTTTAGGAAGCGGAAATGGCTTACAAAATGGTGTAAATAAGCAGTTTGAAGGAGATGCCACAAACAGCCTTTGGATATACAGAGGCAAAACAAGCATGCCTTATAAAGGACTAAAACCGGGGAGAAGGATAAAATTTACCAATGAAGACTATGATGCCACAAAACGAAATATAAATGAGGGTGAAGTAATTTCGTCGCGCTTAAATATTTGGCGTCAAAAAAACCTTTCATACAAAAACGAATATGGCACATACGATATAGTTTCAGTACATCCGGGAACCAAACAGATTGAAAATGTCAGCATTGAATTAGGCAGGTTTATTAGCTATTTAGATGTAAAGAAAAACAGAAAAAGCGTAGCTATAAGTTACATTGTTCGCGACGCACTATTTAAAAGTGATGACCCCATAGGCAAATACATGAAAATCAATAATATTCCTTTTAAGGTAGTGGGTGTTTTTCGCGATGAGAGCGATAGAGATAACAGCAGGGTTTATATCCCTATATCAACAGCACAAAAAGTTTTTACCGGCAATAATGAAATTAGTAATTTGGCTATTACCATACCTGCATCAATGATGGGTAAAAGCGAGGATGTTGAGAATAAAATAAGGGGCGATTTTGCCAAGCGGCATGTTTTTAATGTTGAGGACAATAGTGCCATATATATCAATAATAACCTTGAGGAGTTTAAGCAATTTCAGAATCTTTTTGCCGGTATTCGCATGTTTGTGTGGATAATAGGAATAGGCACAATTATATCGGGTATTGTAGGCGTTAGCAACATTATGATTATTGTTGTTAAGGAGCGCACAAAAGAGATTGGCGTTAGAAAAGCTTTGGGGGCAACTCCTTCATCTGTTGTTGGATTAATACTGTTAGAGTCGGTTTTTATTACAAGTTTGGCAGGATACTTTGGGCTAATTGCCGGCGTAGGGCTATTGGAGCTGTTGTCGCCGCATCTGCAATCGGAGTTTTTTATGAACCCCGAAGCCGACATTATGATTGCCGTTGGAGCAACGTTGTTATTGATAGTATCGGGCGTTTTTGCTGGGCTGATACCTGCCCGAAGAGCCGCAAGAATTAAGCCTATTGAGGCATTAAGAGAAGAATAAAAAAATTATTAAGCGTTTAATTAACAGCATATATGTTTGATATCGACAAGTGGAACGAGATAATACAAGCCCTTAAAAAAAACAAGCTAAGGACATTCCTTACGGCATTTGGCGTTTTTTGGGGAATATTTATGCTTGTGATAATGTTGGGCTCGGGCAATGGGTTGCAAAATGCTGTATTTGATAATATGGGCGATTTTTCAACCAACAGTTGTTTTATGTGGACAAAAACCACCACTATGCCCTACAAAGGATTTTCGCGCGGACGCCGATACAATTTCAACAATAGCGATACAGAGGTGCTATTACAGAATATACCCGAAATTAAAGCCCTTTCGCCCCGCCTTAACGGATGGAGCAACAACGAGGGCAACAATACGGTTAGAGGCGACAAAGCCGGAGCATTTTCAATAATTGGCGATTATCCGGCATGGCAATTAATTGACCCTGTTGAAATTACATCGGGCAGGTTTATTAATAACATTGATATAAAAGAGAAGAGGAAAGTTGTTGTTATTGGGAAAAAAATTGTTGATGCACTTTATAAAAAAGATGAGAAAAAAATAGGCTCGAAAATAAAAATAAACGGCATCTTTTTTAATGTGGTAGGCGTTTTTAAATCAAAAAAAGCCGGAGGACAAGCTGAACAAGAGGAGCAAAATATTCATATACCGTTTACAACTTTACAGCACACCTATAATTTTGGCGATATTGTTGGCTGGTATGCCATGGTTGCCTACGATGAAATACCTGTTGGAATTGTTGAAGATAAAGCCAAAATTATTTTAAGGGCAAGGCATAAAATACACCCTGACGATGATAGGGCAATTGGCAGTTTTAATGTTGAAAAAGAGTTTAGAAAAATGAACGGGCTTTTTTTAGGAATTAACACACTAATTTGGATTGTTGGCATTGGCACGTTGCTGGCAGGAGTAATTGGCGTTAGCAATATAATGCTGGTAATTGTAAAAGAACGAACCAAAGAGATTGGTATTCAAAGAGCCTTAGGAGCAAAGCCATTTAGTATTATTGTTCAAATTATTAACGAATCGGTATTTTTAACAGGGTTTTCGGGGGTATTAGGATTAACTGCCGGAGTTTGGTTGATTGAGCTAATAAATATGGCGATGGCAAATAGCGATGGCGAAATGTTTAAAAACCCTGAAGTTGATATCAGAATTGCCTCTATTGCCTTAATTATTTTAATTGTGGCAGGAGCATTTGCAGGATTATTGCCTGCCAGCAGAGCAGTTAGCGTTAAACCTATTGATGCCATTAGGCAAGAGTAAGATATAAGTAATTAAAGCTAAAAGTTATATATTATAAGTGTAACAAATTTAAAAATAAACAGTCTAATATTTAATTAATTAACAACAAATACTATTACATAATGAAAAAGTTTTTTAGAATTTTAATTTGGGTTATTATAGTGGCTGTATTTCTCGGCACACTGGTTTTTCTTGCAAATAAGTCGAAGAAAAAGCCTGTGGTATATAAAATTGAAAAGCCGCAAAAAATAAATATTGTAAAAAAAACAATTGCAACCGGTTCGGTATTGCCCCGAAAAGAGATTATGGTTAAGCCTCAAATATCGGGCATAGTGCAAAATGTTTATAAAGAGGCCGGTGAAATGATTACACAAGGCGAAGTAATTGCAAAAATTAAGGTAATACCCGATATGATAAGCTTAAACTCGGCCGAATCGAGGGTTAATATAGCGGGGTTAAATTTTAAAAACGAAGAGCTGAAATACAAACGGCAAAAGCAGCTATTTGAAAAAGATGTTATTTCGGAATCGGATTTTCAAAATGCCGAACTAGCTTTTAAATCGGCAAAGGAGGAGCTGGAGGCAGCAAAAAGCAACCTCGATATTATTAAAGAGGGAGTAAGCAAAAAAGCCGAAAGCGCCAGCAACACCCTTATACGCTCTACCATTACAGGCATGATACTCGATATTCCCATTAAGGAGGGCAATTCGGTAATTCAAAGCAATAATTTTAACGACGGAACAACCATTGCCACCGTTGCCGACATGAACAATATGATTTTTGAAGGAAAGGTTGACGAAACCGAGGTGGGAAAAATTGTTGAAGGTATGCCTTTAAAACTGACAATAGGCGCTATTGAAGAAGAACAGTTTGATGCAACGTTGGAGTACATTTCGCCAAAAGGCGTTGAAGAAAACGGAGCAATACAATTTGATATAAAAGCCAAAGTTGATTTAAAAAGCGACCAGTTTATACGTGCAGGGTACAGCGCTAATGCCGACATTGAACTTGAGCGCCGCGACAGCATTATGGCAATTTCGGAGGGGCTTATTACTTTTGACAACGATACCGCTTTTGTTGAGATTTTAATCAGCGATTCGGTTACAGTGCCTCAAGAGTTTGAAAAACGCAAAATCGAGATAGGACTGTCAGATGGTATAAACATTGAGATACTATCGGGGCTTGAGTGGGACGACCAACTCAAAGGCGAGATAAAAAAAGAGGATAAAAAGAAAAAAATAGATAATGAAGAATAACACTACAATTATCAATAATAAATTTCTGCACTTAGCAGATAAAAAGCAACAATTATGAACAATAAAAACATATATAGGTTTACTGCTTTACTGTTTTTTGTTTTTACCCTTACAGGGTTTAAAAGCTATGCACAAGAAAAATGGTCGCTTGACAGTTGTGTAAATTATGCTATTGACAATAATATAACGGTAAAACAGAAAGTCCTGAATGTAAACTACCGCGAAAACCAGCATAAACAATCAAGATACGATATTGTACCTAATTTAAACGGCGAGGTTGGTCAAGGCTTCTCCTTTGGCAGATCGCTAAATGTTGTAGATAATAAATATTACGATCAAAACTCGTCAAACACAAATATAGGTTTATCAACCAATGTTACCCTGTTTAACGGATTGGCCAAAATTAATACTATTAAACAGCGTGAATATGAGTGGCAGGCAGCACTACAAGATTTAGAAAAGGTTAAAGACGACATATCGTTGAATGTTGTGTCGGCTTACCTCGATATTCTTTTTAACAAAGAGTTGGTAGCTACCGCACAACAACAGTTGAATATTACCAAGCAACAAATAGAGTATAATAAAAAACAGGTTGAAGCCGGCAATATGGCAAAAGGCAAACTGTTAGAAACCGAGGCGCAAGCGGCTAACGAAGAGCTTACACTAACTAATTATGAAAACAACCTTCAAGTTTCACTATTAAATATTATGCAACTGTTAGAATTGCCTGTAACAGACAACTTTGATGTTGTAACACCCGATTTTGATGCAGGATTGTTAGATGTTAAATTAATCTCGTCTAATGAGGTTTTTGGTAAAGCAGTAGCTGAACGCCCCGAAATTATTAGTCGTGAGCTAAAACTTAAAAGCATTGAAAAAGAGAATTCTATCGCAAAAGCTCAACTTTATCCATCGTTGGGTATGAGCGCATTTTACAGAAACGATTATCAAAATTATAGTGGCAACAACCGCTCATTTTCAGAGCAATTTAAACATAATGGTAAAGAGGGAATAAGTTTAACTTTAAGGATTCCTATATTTAACAGTTTGCAGGCACGTACAAACCTAAATAATTCACTAATAAATTACGAAAGCTCAAAATATGACCTGCAACTCGAAAAAAACAACCTTTTAAAGCAGATACAGCAGGTTCGCTTAAACGCCGTAGCCGCCATGAAAAAATATTATAGCAGCGAAAAAGCGGTAAAAAGTGCCAAAGAGGCTTTTAGATATGTTGAAGAAAAATTTAACCTCGGCATTGTAACGCCTTTGGAATATAACGACTCGAAAAATAAGGTTACAAACTCACAATCGTCGTTTATACAGGCAAAATACGAGTATATTTTTAGGATAAAGATACTTGACTTTTATAACGGAAAAGATATCACTTTGTAGTTGGTATAGATAGGTTAATGTAATATTCAAATAAGCAACGTTCAACAAATAATAATACTGAAAAATACAGTTTAACCTTAATTCCGCAATTGTCAGAGTTAAACACTTGATAGTTACGGCGTGAGTTATTTTTGAAAGTTTCACATTTTATTGTTATAAATACCTCTTAACCATCAACCCAAACCGTAACTTGAAAACTTTAGGATAAAAAATCAGTTGAACATATTTTTTTATTTAAAATTTATTGCCACATTTGCAGCCGAGTTGTAAAAAATTACATCTCGAATTGTAAAAATTTTTAAATTAAAAAAACAACAAATGATTTTAAAAAAACCCCTACTCTTTTCAATTATTTTATTAGTTCATTTTGCCATTTCGGCTCAAACAACAATAAAAGGAACAGTAAAAGATTTTAAAACAGGCCAAAATTTATCAGGTGCAAGCATTGTAATAAACAATACAAACTTAGGCACATCAACAGACGATAATGGAGAATACATTTTAGAAAACATTGCCGATAATAATTTGGAAATAGTTGTAAGCTTTGTAGGCTATAAAACAGTTGCCAAAAAAGTTGTTCTGTCAAAAAGCATTAACGTCTATAATTTTGCTTTAACACCACAAACACTTATAGGAGATGAAGTTGTGGTTGTTGCAACAAAAACAAAAAAGCAGATAAAAAACATTCCGTCAAGGGTAGAGCTGGTAGCAATTAAAGAGATGACAGCTTACTCGGCACAAAATGTTGACGGTTTTTTAAGCAATACCGTAGGTGTAAATGTTAACCGCAACTTGGGTATTTTTAGCCATAAATCAATTGTAAGCATGCGTGGTATTGGGGGCGATGAACAATCAAGGGTGCTAATCCTTCTTGACGGGGTTCCGATGAATAAAACTGATGGGGGCTCTGTAAACTGGAATATCTTTAATTCGAACGAGGTTGATAGAATTGAGATATTAAAAGGCCCCGGATCGTCGTTATACGGCAGTAATGCAATGGGGGGGGTTGTAAATATTATTACAAAAAAAAGCAGTAAAAAACTATCGGGTTTGTATTCGGCCGAATACGGCACTTTTAATACTTTCTCAAATAAAATAAACCTGTCGGGAAACCTTATTAAAAACAATAAAGGGTTTTATGGCGCAATAAACGGTTTTTACCGAAAAAGCGACGGTTATGTTATGTTTCCTGAGGAAGATATAGATAGTACAACAATAAAATCTAACCTTAAAGAGTATTTGGCTTCGGCAAAAGCCGGCTATAAGTTTAACAACTTAAATTCATTAGAGTATAAATTCGACTATTTTAATGATTTTAGAGGTAAAGGCGTTAAAATAAAAACAGACGAAGGAACATATTTCGGACATAATTCAATGTATCACAAGTTGCATTATAAGGGAGGTTTCGGAAACACAAAACTCTCAACTTTAGTATATTACAACAACGAAGATTATTTGCGCTTAAACGAGTCGATTAAAATTAAAAATGGCGTTGAAAGATATAAATGCTACTCTGTAAACTCTAAAAGAGAAGATTTAGGCTTGCTTTTCAATATAAGCCAAAACATTGGGAAATCGCATGTTGTAACGGCCGGTTTCGATATAAAACAGGGCAAGGTTACAGGAAAAGACATATACCAAACATCAACTGACATAGTTAATAATGAGGGCACAATGGATATATATGCAGCATATATTCAAGATGAAATGAGATACCTCGATAATAAATTGATGATTAATGTCGGTTTAAGGTTTGATTATGCAAATTTTAGAGACGGCAAATTTTATATTACCGATAAAACCAATGCTACAAGCATATTAACCGAATTAGAAAATGATGACTTTAACAGCAACACATGGTCGTCATATAGTCCAAAATTGTCGGCTAAATACATTGTTAACAACTATATAAGTATTTTCACAAGTTTAGCAAAAGGGTTTAAGCCGCCCGATCTTGATGACTTATCGCGCTCGGGTTTTATTGCAGGTGCATTTAAAAAAGCCAATCCGCAGCTTAACCCCGAAACCCTAAATAACATTGAGGTTGGCTTTGATGCCGATGCCCAAAAAATGCACTTTACAGCATCGGCATATTATTCGCAAGGCTTAAATTTTATGTATTACGTGAGTACCGGAGACTCTATTGACATGGGGCATAGAACTTTGCCAATTAGAAAAAAGGAGAATATTGGAAAAGTAATTATAAAAGGGGTTGAATTAAGTTTTAGGTACCCGATTTTAGAAAACCTTGATTTTTACACAAATTATACTTTTACCGACTCAAAAATAGATGAATTTATATCGCCCCATAACGATGCCGACTTGTCTGACAAATATTTAAGGTATATACCTAAGCATCAAACATCGGCAGGCGTTTCATGGATGAATAACATAGTAAATTTAAGCGTACAATACCGCTATAAAAGCAACCAGTTTAGAGACGATTTAAACAAAACCGTTTTTGATGCTTATTCAATGATAGACTGTAAAATATGGCGAGATTTTTCAAAACATATAACAGCAAGCATTAATGCCCAAAATATTACCGATGTTGTTTTTATCGATGACCATAATTATCTTTCGCCGGGTAGGTTTATAACAGCATCTGTGTTGGTTAAATTTTAAAAAACATGAAAAATATAGTATTTATAACCATAGTATCGGCATTGTTTTTTTTAAATTCATGCAAAAGCATAAATGAAAAAGCAAGCAACACCAACGATTTTTACGACGACGTTCCTGCGGTAGAACTGCCTGTTGTGCCGCTTAAATTAAAAGGCGAAATTGACAGAAACTATACCGTAGATTTTTCAAAACTGCCTTTGCACTCTGTGTTAATTGCCGAGGCCGAAATTAGCGACAGCTCATTTATTGGGGCTTATGAGTATAAAGGCTATTCGCTTCACGATATTTTAAACAACGTAAAAATCAGTAAAAAAAACATAACCGATTTCAAGCCCATTGTCGATTTATATATTGAAGTAAGGAACGACAAAGGCGAATCGGCATTTTTTAGCTGGGGCGAAATATTTTACCCAACCGATAAAAACAAAATTATTATTGCAAAAAGCGTTACGCGAATAGTACCCAAAAAAACGAACAAACTGTGGGTTTTGCCAACAAAAAGCAAAATTGTTGCAGGGTGCGATTTCTTCCCCGAAAGGGGTATTAAAAACCCATCGACAATAATCGTACACTCGCTTAACGATTATTATGAGGTAAACAGGACTACACAGGTTAAGCCTCAAATTCTGAAAATAAAAAATAATGAAACCTTAGTCAAGGAGTTGCATGATTTTCCTGCTTATATGACAAAAGCCGATATGTCTTCGGTTTTTTATGGAAAAGGGAGAGGCCCGCACGGCATAACAAATTTTAAAGGTGTGTTTTTAAAAGATATTTTATTGGAATACTTTAAACCGGATAAAGAGAAAATACAAAAAGGAATGTTTGTTATTGCCGGAATTGACGGATACAGGTCGGCTTTTACCTATGCCGAGGTTATAAACCGCAATGATTTTAAAGAATTTGTTATTATAGATAAAGATAATTATGAAAATGCAGGGAAATTTTCACTTTTTGCGCCGCCCGATTTTTTTTCAGACAGGGCGATAAAATCTATTAGCGAGATTAAATTTTATTTGATTGAATAA